>NZ_PREV01000026.1:607500-780000 GCF_002959965.1 Microbulbifer pacificus | reverse complement strand
GAAACCCACCCGCTTGCGGGTATCACATAGTGAATCCATAGCTATGTGAGGCGAACCCGGGGAACTGAAACATCTAAGTACCCGGAGGAAAAGAAATCAACCGAGATTCCCTGAGTAGCGGCGAGCGAAAGGGGACTAGCCCTTAAGCTCTTTATGTCTTAGTGGAAGGATCTGGAAAGTTCCGCGATACAGGGTGATAGCCCCGTACACGAAAAGGCACATTGAGTGAAATCGAGTAGGTCGGGACACGTGTTATCTTGACTGAATATGGGGGGACCATCCTCCAAGGCTAAATACTCCCAGCTGACCGATAGTGAACCAGTACCGTGAGGGAAAGGCGAAAAGAACCCCGGAGAGGGGAGTGAAATAGAACCTGAAACCGTATACGTACAAGCAGTAGGAGCAGGCTCGTCCTGTGACTGCGTACCTTTTGTATAATGGGTCAGCGACTTACTGTCTGTAGCAAGGTTAACCGCATAGGGGAGCCGTAGAGAAATCGAGTCTTAATAGGGCGTTTAGTTGCAGGCAGTAGACCCGAAACCCGGCGATCTATCCATGGGCAGGTTGAAGGTTGAGTAACATCAACTGGAGGACCGAACCGACTCCTGTTGAAAAAGTAGCGGATGACCTGTGGATCGGAGTGAAAGGCTAATCAAGCCGGGAGATAGCTGGTTCTCCTCGAAAGCTATTTAGGTAGCGCCTCGCGTCTCACCCTCGGGGGTAGAGCACTGTTTGGGCTAGGGGGTCATCCCGACTTACCAACCCCATGCAAACTCCGAATACCGAGGAGTGCAATCGCGGGAGACACACGGCGGGTGCTAACGTCCGTCGTGAAAAGGGAAACAACCCAGACCGCCAGCTAAGGTCCCAAATACCAGTTAAGTGGGAAACGATGTGGGAAGGCCCAGACAGCTAGGAGGTTGGCTTAGAAGCAGCCATCCTTTAAAGAAAGCGTAATAGCTCACTAGTCGAGTCGGCCTGCGCGGAAGATATACCGGGGCTCAAACTGGTAACCGAAGCTGCGGATGCTCTTATGAGCATGGTAGAGGAGCGTTCTGTAAGCCGTTGAAGGTGAACTGTGAGGTTTGCTGGAGGTATCAGAAGTGCGAATGCTGACATGAGTAACGACAAGGGGGGTGAAAAACCCCCCCGCCGGAAGACCAAGGGTTCCTGTCCAACGCTAATCGGGACAGGGTTAGTCGGCCCCTAAGGCGAGGGCGAAAGCCGTAGTCGATGGGAAACAGGTTAATATTCCTGTACTTGCAATTGCTGCGATGGAGTGACGGAGAAGGCTAGGCCAGCATGGCGATTGGTTGTCCATGTTTAAGGTCGTAGGCTGGGGGATTAGGCAAATCCGGTCCCCTAAGGCTGAGAACTGATGACGAGTCTCTTTAAGAGACGAAGTGGTTGATGCCCTGCTTCCAGGAAAAACTTCTAAGCTTCAGGCAATTGCGAACCGTACTCTAAACCGACACAGGTGGTCAGGTAGAGAATACCAAGGCGCTTGAGAGAACTCTGGTGAAGGAACTAGGCAAAATGGTACCGTAACTTCGGGAGAAGGTACGCCGGTTTTGGTGATGGGACTTGCTCCTTAAGCTGAGGCCGGTCGAAGTGACCAGGTGGCTGCGACTGTTTATTAAAAACATAGCACTCTGCAAACACGTAAGTGGACGTATAGGGTGTGACGCCTGCCCGGTGCCGGAAGGTTAATTGATGGGGTTAGCGCAAGCGAAGCTCTTGATCGAAGCCCCGGTAAACGGCGGCCGTAACTATAACGGTCCTAAGGTAGCGAAATTCCTTGTCGGGTAAGTTCCGACCTGCACGAATGGCGTAACGATGGCCACGCTGTCTCCACCAGAGACTCAGTGAAATTGAAATCGCTGTTAAGATGCAGTGTACCCGCGGCTAGACGGAAAGACCCCGTGAACCTTTACTATAGCTTTGCACTGAACTTTGAGCCTACTTGTGTAGGATAGGTGGGAGGCTTTGAAGCAGGAACGCCAGTTCCTGTGGAGCCATTCTTGAAATACCACCCTGGTATGTTTGAGGTTCTAACTCTGGTCCGTAATCCGGATCGAGGACAGTGTATGGTGGGTAGTTTGACTGGGGCGGTCTCCTCCCAAAGAGTAACGGAGGAGTACGAAGGTGCACTCAGCATGGTCGGAAATCATGCAATGAGCATAATGGTATAAGTGCGCTTGACTGCGAGACAGACATGTCGAGCAGGTACGAAAGTAGGTCATAGTGATCCGGTGGTTCTGTATGGAAGGGCCATCGCTCAACGGATAAAAGGTACTCCGGGGATAACAGGCTGATACCGCCCAAGAGTTCACATCGACGGCGGTGTTTGGCACCTCGATGTCGGCTCATCACATCCTGGGGCTGAAGCCGGTCCCAAGGGTATGGCTGTTCGCCATTTAAAGTGGTACGCGAGCTGGGTTTAGAACGTCGTGAGACAGTTCGGTCCCTATCTGCCGTGGGCGTTGGAGATTTGAGAAGAGTTGCTCCTAGTACGAGAGGACCGGAGTGAACGAACCTCTGGTGTTCCGGTTGTCACGCCAGTGGCATTGCCGGGTAGCTATGTTCGGACGGGATAACCGCTGAAAGCATCTAAGCGGGAAGCCTCCTTCAAGATGAGATCTCCCTGGGACCTTGAGTCCCCTAAAGGGCCGTGGAAGACTACCACGTTGATAGGCTGGGTGTGGAAGCGTTGTGAGGCGTTGAGCTAACCAGTACTAATTGCCCGTGCGGCTTGACCATACAACAGAGATGGTTACTAACGAACGGATTGTGTAAGCAATCGAGAGACGTGCAAGCTTCTCGCAAGAGATCGACTTGCGGTGTATTACTACAGAATGTTTCGCCGAAGTATTTGGGGTTATCGCCGGTCTAAACGACCAGGCAAACAGCGATAACAGGTAGCGCAGGGCACAGCCCGTAAGACCAGCACCAACCCAAGCCAGTTTGCCTGACGACAATAGAGTTGTGGAACCACCTGATCCCTTGCCGAACTCAGAAGTGAAACGCAACATCGCCGATGGTAGTGTGGGGTTTCCCCATGTGAGAGTAGGTCATCGTCAGGCTTCTAATCCGAAAGGCCGTACAGGAGACTGTACGGCCTTTCTTCTTTTACGCCTGCCGATGACCTGCATTTTCGCTTCGCGAAAAGGTCACGGTGATTCGAGCCAAAGGCTCTCACCCTCCGGGCTGCCTGCGGCAGTCCAAACGGCGTTGCCGTTTGTCAGGCTTCTAAATAAAAGAAAGGGCCACCCAAACGGGTGGCCCTTTTTTTATTTTTGCGCCCGACACTACCTCGCAGCGCAACGCGCTGCCATGTGACAAGCCATGCACCAACGGTGCAAAGCTTGGGGCGCCCAGCGGGCGTCGCGCAGCGATGGCGAGCGCAGCTCGACACCCACTGTAGGTCATCGAGCTCCCCATCGGCACGACCAACGAACAAAAGCAAAAAGGCCCTGACCGCCAGCGCGCTCAGGGCTTTCTTTATACCCGCGGATACCAGCGCACCACCGACGCTTTTTTAAACGCTTTCCCAAGCCCAACAACCACGGGCCTCACACCCGATATCCCAAACTTATCCCCAAGTCTGTCCAGTGTTTCTGTGAGTAATCTACCTGTGTATAACCCAAAAAACTCCTGTAAAAACAATTCACATTCACGGCCGAAATGATTTCGACAAAAGGTCCGGACCAAAGAAACGCAAGAAACTCCAGAATACTGATTTGCCATTCAAACCACACACAAGTAGTTTTGATCTCTTCCAAAAGCGAGAGACCTCCAAATGACAAACCTTTATTCGATACCTTTCCTCACCAGTGATGGAAAGCAGACCACACTGGAGGAGCACAAAGGCAAGGTGTTGCTGATTGTAAATACCGCAAGCAAGTGCGGGTTTACTCCGCAGTACCAGGGGCTTGAAGATCTGTATCGAGAGTACCGTGAAAAAGGATTGGTGGTACTGGCCTTTCCCTGTAACCAGTTTGGTCAGCAGGAGCCGGGAAGTGATGCTGAAATCCAGGAGTTCTGTGCTATCAACTACGGCGTCAGCTTTCCGGTATATGCCAAGGTGAATGTGAATGGCGGAGATGCCCACCCGCTGTTTTCGTCATTGAAAAAAGCGGCCCCCGGGATTTTGGGGACTGAAGGCATCAAATGGAACTTTACCAAGTTCCTTGTGAACAGGGATGGTGATGTAGTGGGACGCTATGCACCAAAAGACAAACCCGAGGCTCTGACATCAGATATAGAGAAGCTGTTGTGAGCTCACATAGGGCTCACTTGGGGGGCAAATTACAACGTTGCGGATTTTTTAAATTAGGATAAATGTTTCAATAGTTTACTCTTTGTGCTGCAGTTTTTGCGAAATATGTCTAATTGTGTGCTTTAAATAGGATGGATCTTGATGCAACACTGGGGCGGGCTTATAGTCGCGTACGTGACGCTGGGTCAAGTTCTCCCGGCGCTCACAGAAACCTCACGAGGGTTTCGCTGTATTTGTATTCAATCAAACAGATTATTGAAGCTGCAGACATGTTTCCCGCTATCCCAGACAACACGATAGTGCCGGTCGGAAGGCGAGTCGCCTCCTGTTCTCCTGGCGTTCCAGATACACCTGCTTTCCTTTGCTCCGGAATTTTTCTTTCCGTCGCAAACTCTGCTGCTTCTCCGCTACTAGCTGGCCCGCTACGACTGCCGCACTGCGGCATATAATTTTATCCCCATATCTCTCGACAGAATTCCGTACTTAATTCAGGCAGTGCGTAGACAGCAGCCCCTCTGCTGTTTAGCCTCGGGCCAGACTAGGAGAAGAGTCCCGATGAACACTAAAAAAGATAAATTAGTCATTTTTGATACGACCCTGCGCGATGGTGAGCAGAGCCCTGGCGCCTCCATGACCAAGGAGGAAAAGGTCCGGATCGCCACCATGCTCGAGCGCATGCGAGTGGATGTGATCGAAGCGGGCTTTGCGATTGCCAGCCAGGGTGATTTTGAAGCAGTACAGGCGGTAGCGGAGACGGTAAAAGACTCCACGGTATGTAGTCTCGCTCGCGCTGTTGGTCCGGATATTATCCGCGCCGGTGAGGCGTTGAAGAAGGCCAACTCTGCGCGAATCCATACGTTCATTGCCACGTCTCCCATCCACATGAAATACAAGTTGCAGATGGAGCCGGAAGACGTATTACGTCAGGCAGTAGAGGCCGTTAAAACCGCGCGCCAATTTACTGACGACGTGGAATTCTCATTGGAGGACGGTAGCCGCTCCGAACCGGAATTCATGTATCGCATTATCGAAGCCGTGATCAAGGCTGGGGCCGGTACGATCAACATTCCGGATACCGTGGGCTACGGCGAACCCGGCGAGTACGGCGCCATGTTCAAGCGCGTTATCGAAAATGTGCCCAACTCCGATCTGGCGATTTTCTCTACCCACTGTCACAACGACCTGGGGCTTGCGGTCGCGAACTCGCTGTCTGCGGTGATGAACGGTGTGAGGCAGGTGGAGTGCACCATTAATGGTCTCGGCGAACGTGCAGGTAACGCCTCCCTTGAGGAAATCGTGATGGCGGTCCGCACCCGCCACGATCTCTACCCGGTCGAAACGGGAATTGATACCACCCATATCGTGCCGACTTCGCGCCTTGTGTCGTCAATCACTGGCTTTCCGGTGCAGCCCAACAAGGCGATCGTGGGCGCCAACGCCTTTGCGCATGAATCCGGTATTCACCAGGACGGTGTGCTCAAGCACCGCGAAACCTATGAAATCATGCGCGCGGAAGATGTGGGTTGGGGCCAGAACCGCCTGGTACTGGGCAAGCACTCCGGTCGTGCGGCCGTTAAAGCTCGTTACGAGGAACTCGGTGTGACCTTTGCCGATCCCGCAGAGTTCAACGTGTTGTTCCAGCGTTTCAAGGATCTTGCGGACAAGAAGCACGAAATTTTTGACGAAGACCTTCAATCTCTGATTTCCGGTGCCGCGGAACCAGTGGAGCACTACCAGCTGGCGGATCTCGAAGTGCGCAGTAAAAGTGGCAGCAATCCGCAGGCCCGCCTTGAGCTGGTGATCGACGGAGAGAACACTCGTTGCAGCGCCGAGGGCAGTGGTCCGGTTGATGCCACCTTCAAGGCGATTGAGTCGGTGGTGGGCAGCAATGCGGATCTTAAACTCTACTCGGTGAATGCAGTGACCCAGGGGACAGACTCCCAAGGCAGCGTTACCGTGCGCCTTGAGCGCGATGGCAAACTGGTCAATGGCGTGGGTGCAGATACCGATATTCTGGTGGCATCCGCAAAAGCGTATCTGGATGCATTAAACTTGCTCGCCAGTAAAAGCAGCAAGCCGGAAGGCGTTTGAACGGATAAACGGGGCCAGATGTGAACGAATTACAGCGGACGGAATACCTGACGGCACTGGGCATAACCAGCTACATGCCGCGCTTCCATCTGCCACTGGCCCCCGAGTCGACCCAGGCAGAACTACCGCCTGCCGTTGAGGAAACTTCAGAGGTGGCGCCGGCTGCCGCCATTATGGCTGCGGTTGGCGCAGCGTCCGCGCCTCCAGCAATGGAGTCTACACGGCCGGCTCGCCCGGAACCCGTGCCGGAAATCAGCCGGGTGATTGGCAGTATCACGACCGAAACCCGCGCGCCGCATGCGCAAGCCAAGCCGGAACCGGTTGTACCGTCGCCGCAGATCAACCCTTTTGTACTGAGCTGCTGGTGGCTGGGGGAGGAGGTACTGGCGGTCGACAGCCGCGAGCCGGGCAGTGCGCTGCCGGTGGAGTCCCTGTTTGGCAATATCGCCCGCGCACTGGACTGGCACCAGTTGCCGACCGCGCGCGACAAGTTCCGATGGCCGCTGGCCGAAAACCCGTTTGCCGCAGCGGCCGGCGCCGCCGAGGCCCGCGATACCTGCAGCAGCTGGCTGGAGGCGGCGGTATCCCGCAGGCCGGCCAAGTCCATCTGGCTGATGGGGCAGCAGGCCCGCGACTACTGTGCACCGCGAGTATTCGAAAATGACGTGGCGGACTGGAACGGGGTGCAATTGATTGCCATGCCGAGCCTTTCTGAAATGCTGAGCGAGCCCCTGCGCAAGCGTGACGTGTGGCAATTGCTGCGCAAGCTCTACCCCGAGCAGACCCGGCGCTGACACCTGTTTACCTCGCCAATACTGAACATGGACTTCATGTGGTGACCCCTCCATCTTCCGGACACCTCCCCAATTCTGAATCGATATCCGGTTTGATGCTGGAGAAGGCGGCGCTGCCGGATTGCGACGCACTGGCGCAGCTGGCGCGCAGTGCCCACAGTCATCCCTGGAGTGCCGGGCAATATCGCGACAGTCTTGAGTCCGGCCACCAATGCTGGATTTTCCGTACCGATCAACGCGCAATTGCCGCCTGCTGTGTGGTCAGTCGGGTATTCGACGAAGTGGAGGTGCTCGATGTTGCCGTGGCACCGGAGTGGCGGCGCCGCGGCGTGGGCGCGAGCCTACTGCAGCAGATTTTTTCCGCCCTACCGGAAGACGTGGCGCGGGTACTGCTGGAAGTGCGCGCATCCAACCGACCCGCGCGGGCGCTATACCACAAGCTCGGTTTTTCAGAAGACGGTCGCCGCAAGAATTATTACCCCAAGGCGGATGGCGGCCGAGAGGACGCACTGCTGATGAGTCTCTACCGTTGATTTCCAATCAGCCGGCCTACACGGGAGTCGAATGGCAGTTTTGATTCGCTCTTGCCGGTATCCCGGAACCGCCAAGTGGCATCTTCTGGAGATGGAGGGCTGCGGTAATCCCGCAGTCCTTTTGTAGCATCCGTCTATCGCTTTCTTTCATTGCACCCGTCGAAATCGGATCTCGCAGGGCCTAGAATAGTCGTTCAAATTTTGGCTCTCGCGGTGCGAGGGCCTCGCGCTTCACGCCTTCACGGGTCTCTCGCAATACGTCGCAATACACTTCATGGCCTTCAGCAAGCATCCCTCGTTACTTGACGGTTCCGTCTCCGGCCACCTACAGCGCCTGGCTCTGCCCATGGTCTGGGGCATACTCGCGACCATGTCGTTCAACGTGGTGGATACATACTTTGTTGCGCGTCTGGGAGACGGGCCGCTGGCGGCGATGAGTTTCACCTTTCCGGTGGTGATGGTGATCAATGCACTGGCCATCGGGCTCGGTGCGGGGACGTCTTCGGCGGTGGCGAGGGCATACGGCAGTGGCGACATGGCGCGTGTTAAGCAACTGGTCAGCGATGCCACGCTGTTGGCCCTTGTCATCGCCGTGCTGGTCAGCGCGGTGGGGCTCGCGACTATCGATCCCCTGTTCCGCTTGTTGGGCGCGGAGGAGCGCTTGTTGCCACTGATTTCGGATTACATGGTGCCCTGGTATCTGGGCGCGCTGTTTGCGGTGGTGCCGATGGTCGCCTTGTCGGCTCTGCGCGCGATCGGTAACAGCGCGCTTACCGGTCGTATCCTGATGGCGGTGGCGCTGTTCAACCTGATTCTCGATCCGCTGCTGATTTTCGGCCTTTACGGATTCCCGCGGCTGGAGCTGCAGGGCGCCGCACTGGCGACGGTAATCGCTCGCGGACTCAGCTTTGCCATCGCACTCCACGTACTGGTACGACGGGAGCAGATTCTGGGTGTACCGAGCTGGCGCTGGTCGGAGCTGAAAAATTCGTGGCGCACGCTGCTTGCGGTGGGCCTGCCGGCGATAGCCACCAATGTGATCATCCCCATGTCCGGTGGCGTGGTGGTGGCGCTGGTGGCCAGTCACGGTGCGGAGGCGGTGGCGGGGCTTGGGGTGGCACTGCGTATCGAGCCGGTGGCGTTGATCGTGTTTTACGCGCTCTCCTCTGTCGTCGGCCCGTTTATGGGGCAGAATGCGGGAGCGCACCGGCAGGATCGCCTGCTGCAGACCGTGTCGGTGCTGGCGCGCTTCAGTATTGTTTTTGGGATAGGTCTTGCGTTGGCCCTGTGGCTGGTGGGCGGCAAGCTGGTGGCGCTGTTCAGCGATTCCCCGCAGGTGCTGGCGGTGGCGGTGGCCTACCTCAGTCTGGTACCGCTCAGTTACGCCGGCTACGGTTTTGTGATGTCCGCCAATGCGGCGTTCAATGGTCTCGGTCATCCTTTGCCGGGTACATTCATTTCATTTCTGCGTGTACTCGGGTTGTACCTGCCGCTCGCCTGGCTGGGCAATCATTTCTGGGGTATCCACGGGCTGTTTGTGGCTACGGTGATTTCCAACCTGGCGGTTGGTGCGTTGGCCTGGTGGTGGCTGCGCCGTTACCTGGGAGTGCGCGTGGGGGAGCTTGAACATGTGGTGGCGAAATAAATTCGAGAGGCTGTGTATGTGGATATCTGTTGTGCGGAGAGTCTCATGCTGGATGATCATCGGATGGGGGGCATTGCAGGCGGGGAATCTGAGTGCACAGGAGAGCCCGTTCGATCGTTATCCGATCCATTTCACCACTGTCAATGAAACCGCCATCGCCTACCAGGATATGGGGCCACGGGACGGCGAGCCGGTCCTGCTGATCATGGGGCTCGGCGCGCAGATGTTGCATTGGGGCGATACCCTGGTGCAGGGGCTGCTCGATCAGGGCTATCGGGTGGTGCTGCTCGACAATCGTGACGCCGGGCTGTCGCAGAAATTCTATCGCCTGTCCGCGCCGCCGGTGTGGTGGACGTTGGTGCGGGCCAAAGTCGGCTTTACCCCGGAGCCGGCTTATACGCTGGAAGACATGGCCGCGGACGCGATAGGTGTGCTGGATGCGCTCCACATCCGCCACGCGCATATTGTGGGTGCGTCCATGGGCGGCATGATTGCGCAGGTGCTCACGGCAGAATATCCACAGCGGGTGCTCACGCTCACCTCGGTCATGTCGAGTTCCGGGGCGCCCCATCTCACCGAGTCCAAACCAGAGGCAGTTTCCGCGCTGACGCTGGGCGCCAAGTCTGGTCTCAGCCGCGAGCAGGAGCTGGCCAACCGCGTGACCATCGCACGTACCATCGGCTCGCCGGAGTATTTTGCGGAAGAGAATGCCCGCCAACTGGCGGAACGCGTAATGAATCGCGGCAGCTATGGTCCCGGCATCGTGCGACAGTTCCAGGCCATTCTCGCCAGTGGTGATCGCTCGCACCTGCTCGGGACCATTGATGTGCCGGCGCTGGTGATCCACGGAGAAAGCGATCCGCTGCTGCCACCGGATCACGGCCGCGATACTGCAGAGAAGATTCCCAACGCGCAATTTGTGGCGATTCCGGGGATGGGGCATGCACTGGAACCGGAAGTGAGCCGCCGGGTACTGGCTGCAATGCTGCCGTTTTGGGCGGAGAGCCAGAGTCAATCCGCACTGCATGATACCGCTGATGAGATGGCGCCGGGTGAGGGCAGGCTGCAAATTCGGGACGCGTCCCAGTAATTGTGGCGCATACCCTCAGCGTATAGGTCAGTTTCTTATCAGCGGTGCCGTTGCCATCGCCAGCCAGTCCCTGGTCTGCTCATTGACGAGAGGCATTAGTGTCTCCCGCACTTTCTCGTGGTAGCGGTTCAGCCAATCCAGTTCCCCATCACTGAGCAGCGCCGGATCAATCAGCTGGCGCTCGATGGGGGCCATCGTCAGCTCTTCAAATTCCAGAAAGCCCGGGTAGTTCTGGCTTTCTTTCACGAAAACCAGGTTTTCAATGCGGATGCCATATTCACCGGTGAGATAGAACCCCGGTTCGTTGGAGACGATCATGCCCGCCTCCAGTGCCACATTGGTACTGGCCTTGCCGATGCGCTGAGGCCCTTCGTGCACGCTCAGAAAACTGCCGACGCCGTGCCCGGTACCATGGGCGTAATCGAGGCCGATATCCCACAGGGCCTTGCGCGCGAAAGCGTCGATCTGTTCGCCGCAGGTGCCTTGGGGAAAGCGCAGGGCGGCAATAGCGATGTGTCCCTTCAAGACCCGGGTGAAATGCTCCCTCGCTTGTGGCGGAAATTCACCCAGCACTACGGTGCGCGTGACATCGGTGGTGCCATCGGGATATTGGCCACCGGAGTCGATCAGATAAATGCCCTCGGCGCGCATCGGCAGGCTCGATTGGGGGCTCACGCGGTAGTGCACGATGGCGCCGTTGCCGCGATAGCCTGAGATGGAATCGAAGCTGTCGTCGGTAAATCCTTCCCGCAACTCGCGTTTGCCGCGCAATAAATTCACCGCTTCCAGTTCACCGAAACCGCTGTCGTGAGCACCGCCGGCGACCGCGGCCGGCAGTTCCGCGAGGAACTCGCACAGGGCGGCACCGTCGCGGATATGTGCGGCGCGGCTACCCTCCAGTTCCACGGCATTCTTGCGCGCCTTGGCCAAAGTGATGGGATCGCGCTCCTGCAGAATATGCATTTCCCGGTTGCGCAGTTCGTGCATCGTCCAGCAGTTAGTCAGCAGAGGATCGATCCACACCTTCTGTACATGCTGGCGCTCGGCGGCGGCGAACAGTTCCGCCTTGTCATGCACGATATCGACCTCCCGACCGAGGTGCTGGCGCAGGGCGTCACTGGTAGCGCTTTCGGCGAAATACAGTACCGCGCTGCCGTCCCGGTACAGGAAGCCCATGGACAGAGCCACCGGGAGGTGGGGGATATCGCTGCCGCGGATATTGAACAGCCAGGCACATACCTCCGGATTGGCGAGCCACAGGGCGTCCTGTTTTTTTTCGGTGAGCTGTGCGGCGATGCGCTGGCGTTTGCTGGCGGAATCTTCGCCGGTAAATGTCAAAGGATGCGGGCGCGCGGGGCCACAGGGCGCGGCGGGGCGGTTGTTCCAGATGACATCGACCGGATTGGCGTCCAGTGCGCGCAGGTGAATGCCGCACTCGTCGAGCCGCTTTTTCAGCGGCGCCAGACCGGGTTCGGTGTGCAGACGCGGGTCGTACCCGAGGGTGTCTCCTTCCCGCAGTGCTTTACACAGCCAGTCGGCGATATCCGCGGGTGCGAGGTTCCCCTGCTCGATGGGCTGGCTGCCGATCTGCTGTGCGGCTTGCAGGGTGTAGCGGCCGTCGACAAACAGGCCTGTGCGGTTGTGGGCCACGGCGGCGAGACCGGCGGAGCCGGTAAAGCCGGTAAGCCAGGCGAGGCGCTCGTCGGAGGCGGGTACGTATTCGTTCTGGTATTCGTCGCAGCGCGGGATCAGGAATCCCTGCA
Source organism: Microbulbifer pacificus (assembly GCF_002959965.1). NCBI lineage: Bacteria > Pseudomonadati > Pseudomonadota > Gammaproteobacteria > Cellvibrionales > Microbulbiferaceae > Microbulbifer > Microbulbifer pacificus. The sequence continues at coordinate 767,805 of NZ_PREV01000026.1, read as the reverse complement.
CCTGCTGATCAGCCAGTGTTTGCTGGAGTGCCCCTAGACGTCCCTGACTCATTGTTCACCTCTTGAATCGTGAAGATTTGCCTGCTGGTTTCGCGACAGATTTTGCAGTCTAACAGGCTCCAGAGGCGTGTGCCGGCGTGTATAATGCGCGCCTGTTTTTTATCCAGCCGTATTTTTGCATTATGGGTCAATCCTCCTCCCTGGCGGGCATCAACGGCCGCCGCACCTTCGCCATCATCTCCCACCCGGACGCCGGTAAAACCACGGTGACCGAAAAGCTCCTGCTGTTCGGAAATGCCATCCAGCTGGCGGGTTCGGTGAAGGGCAAGAAGGGGCCGCACGCGCGCTCCGACTGGATGGCGATGGAGCAGGAGCGCGGTATTTCCGTGACCTCATCTGTCATGCAGTTCCCCTACAAGGGGCGCGTGGTCAACCTGCTGGATACCCCCGGACACGAGGACTTCTCCGAGGATACCTACCGCGTACTCACCGCGGTGGATTCCGCGCTGATGGTGATCGACGGCGCCAAGGGCGTCGAGGACCGCACCATCAAACTGATGAATGTGTGCCGCCTGCGCACCACGCCGATCCTGTCGTTTATCAACAAGCTGGACCGGGATATCCGCGACCCCATCGAAGTGATGGATGAGATCGAGGAGGTGCTGAACATCAAGGCGGCGCCGATCAACTGGCCGCTGGGTTCCGGCAAGAACTTCAAGGGCGTGTACAACCTCTACACCGACACCATTCACGTGTTCAAACAGGGGCAGGGTCACACCATCCCGGATGACATCCAGATCCAGGGGCTGGACTCTGCGGAGGCCACCGCGCTGCTGGGGGAATACGCCGACGATATGCGTGATGAGATTGAACTGGTGCGCGGCGCCACCCATGAGTTTGATCTGGATGAGTACCGTGTGGGTAAACTGACGCCGGTATTTTTCGGTACCGCGCTCGGCAACTTCGGTGTGCGCGAAATGCTGGACGGTTTCGTGGAGTGGGCGCCGGGCCCGCAGCCGCGGGAGACCAACGAACGCACCGTGGCGCCGTCGGAAGAAAAATTCAGCGGTTTCGTGTTCAAGATCCAGGCGAATATGGACCCGAAACACCGGGACCGCATCGCGTTCATGCGTGTGTGCTCCGGTACCTACAGCCGCGGTATGAAAATGAAACATGTGCGCATCGGCAAGGATGTGAAAATTGCCGATGCGGTCACCTTTATGGCCGGCGACCGCACCCATGTAGAAGAGGCCATTGCCGGCGATATCATCGGCCTGCACAATCACGGCACCATTCAGATTGGTGATACCTTTACCGAGGGTGAAAGCCTGAAATTTACCGGTATCCCGAACTTTGCTCCCGAGCTGTTCCGGCGCATCCGCCTCAAGGATCCACTGAAGCTGAAGCAGCTGCAGAAAGGTCTGCAACAGCTGTCGGAAGAGGGCTCCACCCAGGTGTTTTTCCCGCTGGACAACAACGACATCATTGTTGGTGCGGTGGGGGTGCTGCAGTTTGAAGTGGTGGCCTATCGCCTGAAGGACGAGTACAAGGTCGAAGCCATTTACGAAAATGTGAATGTGAATACCGCGCGCTGGGTCGACAGCGACAGTGCGAAGGAGCTGGAAGCGTTCAAGAACAAGGCCAGTATCAATCTGGCACTGGATGGCTCCGGGCACCTGACCTATCTGGCGCCGACTCGGGTCAACCTGCAGCTGGCGGAAGAACGCCACAAGGAAATTCGCTTCTACGCCACCCGTGAACACTGATCGTTTTCCCAAGCGTACGGCACCGAAACGAAAATGCGGAAAGAAAAGAGATTTTTGCAGTGACAGCCGAAAAGAAAACAACCATTCCCGCGGACCTTCCGGAAGAAATGCCGAGGGTGGGCAACTGGCTTACCCAGAGTATTGGCCTGCTGATTGTAAAACTGCTCGGATGGCGCTTTGATGGCAATTTCCCGCCGGAAAAGAAACTGATGGTGGCGCTGGCTCCGCACACATCCAACTGGGACTTTGTCGTGGCCATGCCTTTCATCATGGCGCTCAAGCTCAAGGCCTCATGGATGATGAAGAAGGAGGCTTTCTTCTTCCCGTTCAAAGGGTTGTTCATGGCTCTGGGTGGAATCCCCACCGACCGCTCGGCGGCCGGGGGAATGGCCAAACAGGTGGCGAGCCAGTTTAAGCAGAATGAAAAAATGTGGGTGGCGATCACGCCGGAAGGCACCCGCAAGAAAGCGCTGAAGTGGAAAAATGGATTCCTGCGCATTGCCAACGCCGCGGGTGTACCCATTCTGCTGGTAGCATGGGACTTTCCCACCAAGCGCATCTGTATAGACTCGCTGTATCATCCCACCGGAGATCTGGAAGAGGATATGCGGGAAATCCAGCATCGTTTCAGTAAATACCGCGGCCGCAACCCGGAAAACCAGACCGACCTCGGCGAGCGCGACTGAGTGCCGGAGGAGAGCATCAGTGACCATCGTAATCACCCTGTGTCTCTCCTTCGCTGTATTTTCCCTGATCGTCTGGGGCCTGATGCATATGCGCACACCGCGTTTCCGTATGGAGCGTGCGCAATTTCAGCAGGGCCTGGAAGATGTGATTACCGGGCAGGCGGACGACAACGAGTGGCGGGTGCTGATCAGTTACCCGATGCGGCACGACCCGCCGCTGGAACGCTTGCGCCTGGAATGCATAAAAATCGAAGAAGACGAGTACACCGGTACACCGCCCTATCTGTTTTCCGATGTCGGCCTGCAGAAATTGCGGGATGTGCGTGAGCGACTGCTGTCGCTGCCGTCACAAAGTGATACTGAATAAGCCCTACAACAAATCCAACTCGCTGTAACTGGAGAAAACATGTTAAAGCCCCTGACGAATTTTTCCGGTGCCCTGGCGGCTGCGCTGCTGGCCACCATGGCCCAGGCCATTCCACTGAAGCAGGAGGATATTTCCGTAGCGGAAGTGCTGCGCGACCGCGCACTGGAATCCTCCGATGCCTACAGCCACGTCGAGTCCCTCACCGTGGAGGTGGGGCCGCGTCGCGCCGGCACCAAGGGCGACGAGCGCGCTGTGGCCTGGGCTCAGCAGAAAATGAAAGACCTGGGCTTTGACCGGGTTTACACCGAGCAGATCGATGTAAAGCGCTGGGCCCGCGGCCACGCCCACGCGGAGGTGACCGCACCTTTCCCGCAGCCGCTGGTGGTCACTTCCCTCGGTTACGGTGCCTCCACGCCGGAAGGCGGCCTTACCGCGGAAATCGTGGAGTTCGCCGATGTAGAGGCGCTGATGAAGGCGTCGGCGCGCAAAGTGAAGGGCAAGATCGCGTTCATCAACAAGCGTATGGAGCGCGCGCGCACCGGTGAGGGATACGGTCCGGCAGTGGCGGGGCGCAGCAAGGGTATGCGTGCGGCGGCCGAAAAAGGGGCGGCGGCGCTGCTGCTGCGCTCGGTAGGTACCGATTCCGACCGCTTTGCGCATACCGGCATGATGTCTGTCGATGGCGTGGAGAACCCGGTGCCGGCGCTGGCCCTGTCCGCGCCAGACGCCAATTTGCTGGAAGCCATGCTGAAGCGCGGCAAGCCGGTACAGGTAAAACTGAATGTGCACAACGAAGCGCTGGCAGATGGCCCATCCTTCAACGTAATCGGCGAAGTGGTTGGCCGCGAGAAACCCGAAGAGGTGGTCATCATTGGTGCGCACCTGGACAGCTGGGATGAAGGCACCGGCGCACTGGACGACGGTGCCGGCGTGGCCATTGTCATGGAGACCGCACGCTTGATCGCCGAGCTTCCACAGCGCCCGCGTCGCACCCTGCGTGTGGTGTTGTTTGGTGCCGAGGAAATTGGCCTCGTCGGTGCGAAACAGTATGTGGAGGCGCATACCAATGATCTGGAAAAAATTGTTATGGTCTCCGAGTCCGATTTCGGGGCCGGCAAAATCTGGCGTTTCGATACCCGCATCCCCGAGAGCAAGTTCGCCATTGCCGATCAGATGATGCAGCTGCTGGCGCCGCTGGGCATCAAGCGCGGCGACAACAAGGCCTCAGGCGGCCCGGACGGCAGTGTGTTCGTCGCACAGGGCGTGCCGGCGATGACTCTGCACCAGGACGGCAGCGATTACTTCGACTACCACCACACGCCCAATGACACTCTGGACAAAGTGGACCCGGAAAACCTCAGGCAGAATGTGGCGGCCTGGGTGGTGATGTCCTTCCTGGCGGCGGAAATGGAAGGTAACCTCGGCCGCGTGCCGGCCGAACACTGATCGACTCGCAGTATGAAAACCCCGATTTTTCGGGGTTTTTTATTGTGCGAGAGCGAATTGACATTACCCCCATGGCTCGTCATGCTGCGGGCACTTTCAACTGTCTTCCCGTTCAAAGTTTCATACATTTTTACGTCAAGGATTGCACCATGGCCAATATCACTCTGAAAGGAAATCCGATCACCACCGTTGGCGACCTGCCCGCTGTTGGCAGCCAGGCACCGGCTTTTACTCTGGTACAGGGCGACCTGTCCGAGCTCAGTCTTTCCGACCTCGCCGGCAAACGTGTGGTGCTGAATATTTTCCCGTCTGTGGATACCCCCACCTGCGCCATGTCCGTGCGCGCGTTCAATGAAAAAGTGGCCTCACTGGATAACACCGTGGTGGTCTGCGTGTCCGCGGATCTGCCCTTCGCCATGACCCGCTTCTGCGGTGCCGAGGGTATCGCCAACGTAAAACTGGGTTCCACTTTTCGTGCCAGCTTTGGCGATGATTACGGCGTGAAATTTGAGACAGGCCCGCTGAAAGGTCTGATGTCCCGCGCGGTGGTGGTGGTCGATGAGAGTGGCAAGGTGGTCTACACCGAACAGGTGGCGGAAACCGCTGACGAGCCGGACTACGAGGCAGCCCTGGCCGCGCTTTGATTTTCATATCTCTGTGAAACGGTAACCGCGCCCGCGGATACTGCCGGACACCCCACACCCTGTGGGGTGTTTTGTTTGAAGCCCCCACGGTGATTGCGACCGCGCTTATACAGGCAAGCGCTGATGTCATCGCTGTGGCATGAATTCCCTCCAATTTGGCATTCGGTTTGCAGGTATTTCCCTGATCTCCCGCGCGGGAGAGCGGCCGCTTCTGGCACAAAAAACAACATCACAGCCAGCTGACGCCTCTACAGATACTTTATCTCTACGTGGCTGCGGATTAATGTACCGCTTGTCTGTGCCGGTACCGCCTCGATCATAAAAAAAGCAAAGGGACCCCAATGATCACTCGCCATCTGCAGGAGCCGGCTGCCCGGACTCCACTGTCTAACACGCCACTTCTGAAAAAAAACACGCTCGCCGCAGCGGTGGCTACCGCGGTTCTTGCTTCGACGCTGGCGCTACCCGCCGATGCACAGGTTCTCGCGATTGAGGAGGTGACCGTCACCGCGAGTAAACGCGAGGAGTCGGTGCAGGATGTACCACTGGCGATTACCGCGCTCTCCGGCGATTTCACCCGGAAAGTGAACCTGAATGATGTGAAGGACCTGGTCTCCTTCACCCCCGGTGTCACCGGCAACAGCCAGGACAGCTTCATTGACGCGATCAGTGTGCGCGGTATCCGCACCCAGGACTTCGGTGTGGGTGGCGACCCCTCGGCGGCGTTTTTCAAGAATGATCTCTACGAGGGCCGCAACGGTTCCGCGGTTACCAGCCTGTACGATATGGAGCGCGCGGAAATCCTGCGTGGTCCCCAGGGGTTCCTGTTCGGGCGCAATTCCATCGGCGGTGCCTTCAGTGTCCACACCCGCAAGGCTGAACTGAAAGACGGAGTGAGCGGTTACTTTGAAACCGACGTCGGCCAATACGGGCATTTCGCCACAGAAGGTGCGGTCAACATCGGCCTCAGCGACAACTTCGCCATGCGCGTTGCGGGCTACAGCTCCCGGGAAGACGGCTTCGTCGACAACGTCTACCCGGGCTCGAAAGACCTGATTGCGCACGAGAAGCAGGCGCTGCGCTGGTCCACCACCTTCGAGAAGGACGCGCTGGCCGTCCATACCATGGTGGAGTATGAGTCCCGCGAACAGTCTGGTTCCGTGTACCGCGCGATCGAAGAGGGCGACATATGGGATTCGTTCGTCGAATCCATCGGCGACCCGATGATGGGCGGCAATCCCCGCAGGGGCGATGTGGACGTGGACCGCTTCAGCGGCGATGCCGACGATGCGGATGTACTGACGCTCGGTCTGCATGTGGATTACGATTTCGACCGCTTCACCGTTACGTCAAACACCGGTTACAAGGACCACGACTACTTTTATACCGAAGACTACGACGGCACACCGCTGAATGTGAACGACTTCGGCCTCGACCAGAGCGGTGATTACTTCCAGCAGGAAGTGCGTGTGACCTCCACCACCGAGGGGCCGCTGTCCTGGTATGCCGGTGCCTCCTATTACAAGGAAGAAATCGACACCCGCTTCCTGTTTCGCGGCGATGAAGATTACATGTGCGCCTACTACGGCAACTATTACTACCCCGGCAATGGCTTCAGTGGCTGCGCCGACCTCTACGATTATTACGGCTACGCCTGGAGTCCGGCGGCGGATGGCAAGCTGACCGAGACCGGCCACATCCTCGGTTCCTACTCCGGATGGGCCAGCTATGTGAATCTGGACTACGCGCTGACGGATACCCTGACCCTGGGCCTTGGTATGCGCTACACACGCGATGACAAGGACTTCGCCATCAGTGTGCCCAACCCGGACAGCGAACTCGGCGCCTACTGGGCCTATGGTTTCTCCACCGACGGTTTTATCCGCGGCAGCGAGTCCTGGGACAAACTCACCTCCCGCGCCATTCTCACTTACCAGCCGAACAATGAAGACACCTACTACGCCAGCTATACCGAGGGCTTCAAATCCGGGGGCTTCGGCAGCTTTAATCTGGCGAGCAATGCAGAAGGCGAACCGGCCATCGGCAATACCGATCTGACCCAGGAGGACGGTTTCGGACCCAACGTGTTTGCGCCTGAGGAAATCGACTCGTTCGAAGTGGGTTACAAGAGCACGCTGTTCGGCGGCAGCGCCCTGTTCGATGTGACCGGATTTATGTACCGCTACACCGATCTGCAGGTGGTCGTGTTCGACGGCGGCGCGAATATCGTGAAAAACGTGGGTGAAGTGGACAGCCTGGGGCTGGAATCCTCGCTCACCGCTGAGCTGAACGATAACGTCAACCTGATGTTCGCCTTCGGCTGGCTCGACAGCGAGGCCAACAAACTGCAGGACATCTGTGGTCTGGAGGACGCGAATGGCTGTGAGGGCAGTTCGCTGTTCTGGGCACCGGAATTTTCCGGATCGCTGGTCCTGGACGCACACTTCCCGTTTGGCGACGGTATTCTCACCGCGAGCCTGGAAACCTTCTGGGAAAGCGAGCGCGGTGGTGGCTGGGAAGGATTAGAGACCACGAAAATAGACACTTATCAGGATGTGGCTCTGCGTGTAGGGTATGAGTCCAATGCCAACTGGCACGTCGACGCCTATGTGGAAAACCTGACCAACGAATTCACCTGGGATGGCCAGAACAACAACGGTGGCATACTGCCGTCGCACTTCTTCGGACCCAAGCGCCCGCGTACTTTTGGTATGCGCTTTGGAATGGATTTCGAATAAGCGTTCGATCTCCTGAATGAGAAGGCGGTAGCGGCTCGCCGTTGCCGTTACCGCTTTTTTGTCAATTTTTGTTTGTGGCGCGCACCGGCGTATAGTGTTCGTTGATGTTTGGGGATCACTGTGATGAACGAGCGAGCGCAGAGTAAACAGGCATTTCTGCAGCAAACCCTGTCCGATGGATTGAAGGCGCTGTCCCGTGGCGATATCGATTTCGCGTCGAAATGTTGCCGGGCCGTTTTAACGCAACAGCCGGACCTGGTGCAGGGACATTTTCTGGTAGGGCTGGTAGCGCTGGAAGCGCAGCAGCCGAAGGTGGCGTTCAGCGCGTTTCAGTCGGTGGTGAAACTGCAAAAAGACCATCCTGCGGCCTGGGCGCATATCGCCAAACTGTTCATGCGCGACGGACATTTTCACGCGGCCGGCAACGCACTGGAAGCGGCGGAATCCTGTGCGGGGGGCGACGCCGCGGTCAACGACCTGATTGGCAATGTGTACTCCATGATGGGCTACTACACCGAGGCCCGGCGTTGCTTCGAGGGTGCGCTGCGCGCAGAACCCGACCACCCCGCGTACCTGCAGAACTATGCCAACAATCTGGTGTACCACGGTGAGGCCGAAAAAGCAGAGCGTGTTTTCCTGAAAATCATTGCCCAGCACAACGACAGCCCGCAGGCGCACTGGGCGCTGGCCGGCGCGCGCAAAGCGCAGGATGACGCGCATATTACGGCCATGCGGCAATTGCTCGAGCAAAAAAACATGCCGCCGCGGGCGCAGGCGTTTTATCACTACGCCATCGGCAAGGAACTGGAAGACCTGCAGCAATGGGATGCCGCTTTTTCCGCGTTTTCTGCGGGGGCGCGCGCGCGTCGTGCAACCGTGGCGTTTGATGAGCAGGCCGAGCAGGCCACCTTCGATTTTCTGCAGGAGCACTACACTCCGAAATGGTTTGCTTCGCTCGCCGACGGCAATCCCGATGCGTCGCCCATTTTCGTGCTTGGGCAGCCGCGCACCGGTACCACACTGGTGGAACGTATCATCACCGCACATTCGCAGGTCCATTCCGCCGGCGAACTCCAGCAGTTCGGTCTCGCCGTACGCCGACTTACCAACTACACCGACCCGAAACGCTTTTCTGCTGCACTCTTCGACGGGGCGCTCACGGTTGACGCAGAAAAACTTGGTGGACTCTATCTGCAATCCGTGGAGAAAGTGCGCGGGGATACCCCGCGCTTTGTGGACAAACTGCCGCAGAACTACATGATGATCCCGCTGATCCTGAAAGCGCTGCCCAATGCGAAAATCGTACACCTCACCCGTAATCCGATGGATGCCTGCTTTGCCGGTTTCAAGCAACTGTTTGCCGACGCTTACCTGCACTCCTACGATCAGCGGGAGATGGCCCGGCACCACGGGCGCTATCGCAAACTGATGGACACCTGGCGGGCGCGCTTTCCCGGTCGTTTCCTGGACATTGCTTACGAGGATACCGCGCGGGATGTGGAGTCCAGTGCGCGCAAACTTATGGCATTTCTCGAGCTGTCGTGGGAAGACGCCTGCCTGGAATTCCACAACCAGAAGACCGCAGTGTCCACTGCCAGCGCCGCGCAGGTGCGCGAGCCCGCGCATACCCGTTCCATCGGCCGCTGGGAGCACTATGCGATGCAACTGAAACCGATGCGTGAGGAACTGGAATCCCTCGACATTCCCGTGAGCTGAGTGCGGCCCGGTGAATGATCCTCGTCTGTCGAATTACCGCCAATCGAATTACAGGCAGCTGAGCTACTGGTTCGACAGCCTCGACACCGATGTTGCGCCGCGCGCAGCGCTTGAGTCGGAGCAACAGGTGGACATCGCGATTGTGGGCGCAGGCTACACCGGGTTGTGGACCGCATATTACCTCAAGCAGCAAAACCCGGAGCTGAACATCGCGATGATCGAGCAGGAAGTGGCCGGCTATGGCGCTTCCGGTCGCAACGGTGGCTGGCTGATGGGGGAGTTCACCGGTTTCGGCGATTACCTGAAACTGTTGCCGACCCCTGAAAAGGCAGTCGCGCGGACACTGGCCTCCGGCATTGTCGGCGAGGTGAAGCAGGTCTGCCTGCGCGAGGGCATCCACTGTGACCTCGCCCATGATGGCTGGCTCGCAAGTGCCGCGCGCTTTCCCGCGCAGCTCGCACGGGTGCGCGAATCCCTCAATTACTATCGCGCACTGGGCTTCGGAGAGGAAGACTACCGCTGGCTTGATGCCGGTGAGGCGAGGGCGTTGGTCAATATTCGCGGCACCCAGGGCGGCATGTACGCACGTAATGTGGCTGCCATTCACCCCGCCAAACTGGTGCGCGGTTTGGCGCATGTGGTGGAGACGCAGGGAGTGCGTATATACGAACAGAGCCCCGTTACTGAAATCAAATCCGGGCGGGTGGCAACGGCGCGGGGCTCGCTGGCGGCGGACGTGGTGATCTCGGCACTGGAAGGCTTCAGTAATACGGTACAGAGCCCGTTCAAGCGCCACGCTATTCCCGTGGTCAGCCGCGTAATCGCCACCGAGCCTTTGAGTGATGCGCAGTGGCGGGCAATCGGTTTTTCTCGTCGTGTGGTCAGCTCGGATGCCAGTCGCCTGATTTCCTATATGCAACGCAGTGCCGATGGTCGCCTGCTGTTCGGAGCGCGCGGCAGCTACGATCGCGGTGGTGATGTGCGGACGGACGCCAAGCTGCGTGACGAAGAATTGCGTGTGCAGCTTCAGCTGATGCTGGACTTTTTTCCGGACCTGCGTGGCGTGGAAGTGAGTCACCACTGGTGCGGTAACCTCGCTTTTTCGAGAGGCATGCGGCCGGCGGCGATTTATGATGCGCACGCGGGGCTGGCGCTGGCTGGCGGTTATGGTGGCGAGGGCGTGGGCGCGTCCAATCTGTTTGCTCGCACACTGGCAGACCTGATTCTGCGGCGGGAAACGGCGTTGACGTCTATGCCTTGGGCACTTCGTGGCGATGCAAATCATCTACTGCGCGGCTGGGAGCCGGAGCCAGTGCCGTGGCTCGCCTACAAGGTGATCAACGCGGTGTACACCTGGGAGGAGTCCCTCGATCTGGGGTGTGGGCCGCGCTGGCAGCTGCCGGTGGCACGGCAGCTGGCGCAGTGGTGCAATAAATTACTCTGAATGGGAATACTTCAGCGATGATCGCCGCGCAGTCCTAATACGGTTTCCTGTAGTTTTTCCGCCTTGACCATGGCCGCCTCCAACGGCTGGCCAGCCACCACACAGACCTTCGACCAGAATCTTCTCGGCAGCGTGCTGAATGCGTGCCCGTCCTTGTGGCTGAAGAAACTGCCCCACAGTCCGCGCAGCGCCATGGGGATGACTGGTACCGGGGTGCGTTGCAGGATTTTCTCAATGCCGGCCTTGAACGGTTGCAGCTCGCCATCTTTGGTGAGCTGGCCTTCGGGGAAAATACACAACAGATCGCCGTCTTTCAGCCCCTGCTCAATGGCTTCAAATGCGCGCGCATACCCCGCCGGGTCCTTTTCCTTGGAACAGATTGGGATCGCGCGGCTGGTTTTGAAGATGAAATGCAGCACCGGAATTTCGTAGATCGGTTTGTACATGATGAAACGGATCGGGCGGCGCACCGCGCCGGCGAGCAGCAGCGCATCCACGTAACTCACGTGATTGCACGCAATGATTGCCGCACCTTCCGCGGGAATCCGTTCCAGCCCCTGATGCTTTACCCGGTACATGGTGTGCGACAGCAGCCAGATCAGCAGGCGCATGGCAAACTCCGGCACCTTGGTGAACACGAAGATCGCCACCGCCGCATTCATCAGTGCGATGATCAGGAAAAACTGTGGGATGCTCGCGCCCAGCACATTCAAAAACACGATACCAAGTACCGCAGCCACCACCATGAACAGCGCGTTCAGCACATTGTTTACCGCGATGATTCGCGCGCGGATTTCCGGTGCCGAGCGCTCCTGCATCATGGAATAGAGGGGCACGATAAAGAAACCGCCGAAAATACCGATAAGGGTCAGGTTGACCAGAATACCGAGCGAACCTTCATTGGCCCAGAAGGCGGCGATACTACCGTCCGTCGGCGGCTGGTAACCACCGGTGACGGACGCCAGGAAAATGCCGACGACAGTCAGCCCCGCCGCGCCGATCGGGACCAGCCCCAGTTCCACGCGGCCACCGGACAGGCGCCCGCACAACAGGGAACCGATGGCCACACCGATGGTGAAGCAGCACAGCAGCAGAGTAACCACCGCTTCACTGCCACCCAGTACGTTGCGGGTAAGGCTCGGAATCTGGGTGAGGTAGGCTGCGCCCAGCAGCCAGAACCAGGAAATGCCGATGATGGCGTAAAACACCGACGGCGTTTTTGCGGCTTCCTTGAGAATACGTGCGGTCTGGGTGACAGGGTTGTAATTGATGATCAGATCCGGTGCCGGCGGCGTTGCGCTCGGAATCGCACGACTCGCCAGATAGCCCGCAACCGCGGTGACGGTGATGACTGCGGAAATCCACAGCAACCCGGACTCGCCCTCGCCGGTAAAGCCCGCGAGCAGGCCGCCGACAATGGTGCCGAGCAGGATGGAAACAAACGTGCCCATTTCCACCAGGGCATTGCCCCCCACCAGCTCGGTCTTCTGCAGGTGCTGGGGCAGGATGGCGTATTTCACTGGCCCGAAAAATGTGGACTGGGCGCCCAGCAGGAACAGTATCAGCAGACACAGGTAGTTGTTGCCGCTGTAAAGCGCGGCGATACCGAACAGCACTATGCCGATTTCCACGAGTTTGATACGCCGGATCAGAACGCTCTTGTCTACCTTGTCGGCAATCTGCCCCGCTGTGGCGGAGAGCAGGAAGAACGGCAGAATAAACAGCCCGGCGGCAAGGTTGATCAGGAAGTTGGCCTCATCGGTGGCGAGCCGGAAGGCGATCATCACGATCAGTGCATTCTTGAACACATTGTCGTTGAAGGCGCCGAGGGACTGGGTGCAGAAAAAGGGCAGGAAGCGGCGGCTGCCGAGCAGGGCAAACTGGTTCTGATGGGTCATATGAATCCCCTGGAAGTCCGTTTTCGCAATGGTATGCCATTAGCGGTGGGGATGCAGCGCTATCTCGTGCGCAAAAAAAGCCCCGCGGTTGCGGGGCTCTCGGGATGGCGTTTGGCGTGGGTCTGGATTACCAGATTCCCTTTACCAAATTCCCTTTACCAGATTCCTTTTACCAAATGACTACGCGCTCCTCTTCCGGCAGGTACATGCCGTCGCCTTCCTTCACATCGAAGGCCTGGTAGAAGGCTTCGAGGTTTGGCAATACGCCCTGGACACGGTATTCCGCCGGGGAGTGCGGATCGGTCTTCAGGCGCTCGCTCAGGGCTTCGTCGCGCATCTTGCTGCGCCATACCTGTGCCCAGCCCAAGAATACACGCTGGTCGCCGGTGAAACCGTCGATGACGGGCGCTTCGCCGCCGTTCAGGGACATTTTATAGGCCTTGTAGGCAATACCGAGACCGGACAGGTCGCCGATGTTCTCACCCAGGGTCAGCTCGCCGTTCACGTGCTCGCCATCCAGCGGTTCAAAGCCGTTGTACTGGGCCACCAGTTTGCCGGTGAGACCTTCAAAGTTGCTGCGATCGGAATCGGTCCACCAGTTGTTCAGGTAGCCTTTTCCATCGAACTTGCTGCCTTTGTCATCAAAGCCGTGACCGATTTCATGACCGATCACACCACCGATGCCACCGTAATTCACGGCGTCGTCTGCCTGCATATTGAAGAACGGCGGTTGCAGGATCGCAGCCGGGAACACGATTTCATTCATCGCCGGGTTGTAGTAGGCATTGACGGTTTGCGGGCTCATGCCCCACTCGCCGCGGTCCAGGGGTTTGCCCAACTTGTCGCGCTCGTGCAGGGTCTCAAACAGAGTGGCGGCGATGGCGTTGCCTACCAGATCGTCGGCGTTCACCTGCAGTGCGCTGTAATCGCGCCATTTGTCCGGGTAGCCGATCTTGGTGGTGAAATTGGCCAGCTTGGTCAGCGCTTCCTTCTTGGTGTCTTCGCTCATCCAGGTCAGGGACTCGATGGACTCTTTGTAAGCCGCCTTCAGATTGTCTACCAGCTTGACCATGCGCGCCTTGGCTTCCGGCGGGAAGTATTTCTCCACATAACGCTGGCCAACGAGTTCACCCACGGAGCCATTTACGAACTGCACGGCGCGCTTCCAGCGGGGCTCCATTTCTTTAACGCCACGAATGGTGGTGCTGTAGAAATCGAAGTCTGCCTGGGCGATCTCGCTGTGCATGTAAGGTGCTGCGGCGGAAAGTACCTTGAGCTTGAGGTAGCGCTTCCAGGTATCCAGTTCGGTATCCGCGATGATCTGGTTGGCGGCTTCCAGATATTCAGGCTGGCCGACAATAAACTCCTGGGCTTTTTCCAGGTGTGCTTTCTGCAGGTAGCTGTCCCAATCGACCGCGGGCATCATCGCTTTCAGCTCGCTGAGTGTCTTCTTGTTGTAGTACTTGTCCGGATCGCGGTTATCCACACGGGTGCGATGGTGTTCCGCCAGGCTCTTTTCCAGCGCGTACAGGGTGTCAGCGTACTGCTCGGCATTTTCCAGACCGGCGATCTGCTGAATTTTTACCAGGTAATCGCGGTAGGCCTGCTGCAGTTTCTGACCTTTCTCGGAGTCGTCGAAGTAGTAGTCACGATCCGGTAAGCCGAGACCGGCCTGCCACATAAAGGTGATGTAGTTTTCTACCTGCTTCAGGTCCTGGTAGATGGTGCCGCCGAAGGGGACATCGTAGCCAACGGTGTCGGCGTAGGCGAAGAAGTCGGTCAGGTCCTTACGGGACTTGATGGCGTCGACCTTGGCCAGCTCTCCGGAGATGGCTGAAAGGCCTTTCTTCTCGATCAGCTCTTCATTCATATAGCTGTTGTAGAGATCGCCGATCTGCTTGGCGCCAGCATTGTTCGCGTGCTGCCCCGCCTCCATGATCAGTGCTTTTACTTCCTCGGTGGCCTTGTCACGCAGAATGGTGAAACCACCCCAGCTGGATTTGTCCGCGGGAATGTCGGTGCTTTTGATCCAGTTGCCGTTTACATAGGAGAAAAAGTCGTCCTGTGGGCGCACACTGGTGTCCATGGCACTGAGGTCGATACCGGAACCGAGCTCTACCTGGGCGATGGCTTCGGCCGCGGGCTTGGAGGTGGCGGTATCCGCCTGTGGACCTTCGGATTTAGAGCAACCGGTCAGTGAGGTTCCGGCAATGGCACCGGCAATCGCCAGGGGTAAAAGCAGTTTTTTCATGTATGGCCTTTTGGGCTTGTTATGTCTTGGTCGGTCCGCGGACCGGGTGGAAAATCACTGGACATAGTATGCAAGGGCTGCGCCGATGGGCAAGCGCCCATGCGTTCAGTGGCCGGCAACGGGCGACGGAGTATGTGGATGGAATCGCCAGTGCAATAAAAAACCCCGCAGGAGCGGGGTTTTCGTACGGTTATCAGTCCGGCAGGCGGAAAGTAATTGGTACTGAGAATTTGTATTCGGTCATTTTCAGCTGAGGTGGAGTGGCGGGGTAGGGGCCCGCGCGCTCTACCGCATCCAGCGCCTCACGGTTGAGGCTCGAATAACGGGACTCCTGCAGTGTGGCGACGTCGATGACATTGCCCCTGCTGTCGATGGTGACGTTCAGGCGCACACTGCCCTCCTGGCCACGCTCCATGGCGCGCTTGGGGTAGTTGATGTGCTTGAAGGTATGACGCAGCAGCATGGAGTGGTAGATCTGCCGGGCCAGAATCATATCCGCGGTGAGCGGCGCTTCATCTTCCTCTTCTTCCAGCTCTTCTTCATCCACCGGCGGGGTTGCCGGGCGCGTGGTCGTGGGTTTCAGCGGTTTGGGCTGGGACGCCTGTGCCACGGCGGGGGTTTCCGCTTTTGGTTCGGGGCGCGCCGGAGCGGGCTTTTCTATGGCGGCACTGCCGATGGCAGCCAGGGTGGGGGCCGGAATATCCGCGCTCAGGTCAGGTTTGCTGACCGATACGATGGCTTCAGACTCCGGCTTGGTTTCTTTTTTCGGTTCGGGTTTGGCGGGCTCCGGCGCCGCGGCAACTTCTTCGGCCTCACCTTCATAGGTCGCGCGAACCTGACTGACGCGCTCGGCGCTGGGTTGCAGTGACTCGAAGGTGGCCAGCAGGCCGCCGGTTACCTGTCCGGATTTCATTAAGTTGTCGCGGAACTCGGTGGATGGCGGTACGGGCCCGATCCAGGCGCGCAACAGCGTATTGAAGAACTCGCGACTGTCGATTTTCCCCAGCTCGACCCCATTCAAGGAGACCGAGGTGGCGCCGGTGTTCGCTTCGAAATCAATACGCAGACGGTCGCCGCTCACCAGGCGCCCCTTGAACAGGTTGGCGAAGGTCACCATGTTTTCCGCCTGCCCGGTCAGGGTGTCCCCCGGGTTGTTGATGGCAATTCCCTCCATCCACTGGTTGCGCAGACGGCGAGCAGACAGGTGATCGGCCACCACGCGAATTTCCAACGCCCGTGGCATATTGTTATCGAGCAGGGATGCAGCGTCGTTGGACAGACGTTCGGCGTAAACCGCGGCGATGTATTGGTCTTTGTTGAACTGCTGTTCCAGGGCCAGGCCGTTCAGAAGTGGCGCCGCTTTTGCAGTCAGGGCCATGGCGAACATCAGCAGGGCAATGACGAGTTTGATCGATTTCATTTTTGCTTTGATATTTGTTTTAAGCCGGATGGGCAGAAACCGGCAGATCAAGCGCTGAAAAATCAATCAAATACCCCAGACAAAATTTCCAGCCACTTCGATCACACCTTCCCCCCGAAAGGTGCGGGCACCGAAAAAGTCTCAACATGCGGCTGGTTGAAATTTCTCCAGGCGCAAAATGCGATTAATCGGGGCACTGCTCAACTCTACTTCAACTGCAATGGAGTTCAACCCTGAAATGGGTAAAATGTCTCGTTTTTTCAAATCGGCGATCCGCCGGGGCAGACAGCTGTCACTTTCCGCCTAGAATGCGGCATCTGGTAGCGCACAAAGCAGTGAGAACCTATCGCTGGTGCGTCAAATAAATGCCGGGCAAGAAATGCCGGATTAAGTGAGAGACGAGTTTCCCGTCGGCACGCTGGGCGTTTAAATAACCAACACATAACCACGCGTGTTTACACAATCAAGAGTTTCATGGATTACAAACCGCTTAGTGATTTTCCGCGGGACGCGGTCGATCGGCTTCTGAATGTCATTCATCTCTTTCGCGATATTCGTGCCACCAGTGAGTGGCAGTACGATGTATTAGTGAAGCGTTCTCGTCTGGTTTCTCTGGCTCGCGGAGAGGCGTTGCTGCACGCGGGAGATGTAGACCAATGGGTGTATTTCCTGTTGCGAGGAGAGCTACAGGTACATGTGGACGACGCGGCGTCGGCGCGGGGTGAACGGCCGTTGGCCGTGATCCGTCCGGGCGAACTCTTCGGTGACCTGTCCATGTTGCTCGCGGAGCCGCGCAGCGCCACCATCGTGGCAGCACCGGTCGGTCAGGAAATTCAGGTGCTGGCCGTCGACTGTACCCTGTTCGGTGACCTGGAAGACTTCTCTCTATTGCACCTGCCGTCCAAGCTGGTGTTCTATCGCAATATGGTGCACTCACTGCGCTGGAAACTGGAAGTCTACCGTTCCAAGTATCCCGCCCATGAACTGGCCAACAGTCATCGCCGCCTGAAGCTGTATACCGGGCCCAAAAACTGCCGGGAAGAATTGTTGGCACTGGCGGATCAGGCGCGGGATCTGGCGCGTATTCTGCTCGACTGGAATGCGGAATTTGGTAGTGGACAGCTGGCCGCGGAAGAAGCCGATATGTCGGACTTTCTCGAGTCCATTCTTTCCTGAGCGGGTGCGCCCGCTCCACTTCTTATAAATGACCTTCTGGTTCCCGTCCGTAGCGGACGGGAAAGTTCTACTTCCTTCCTCTATATATCTGACGCATTGAGTGTGGTTTACCGCGGCCGCGTTGCCGGCTGTCGGTCGTATGTGAATAAATGCTCCTCGCTACAGGCTTGCTCCGCAGGTTCACATAAGGAGACTGCTGTGGATTTCGCAATCCGATAGCGATGGTCACTGCGCAGTAAAGGCTTTGTGCATAAAATGCGCTTCTCTTGAGCCTCCCGGCTGAATATTTTCTCTTTCCTTTACGGGTAGGAATACGGGTATGAATTTTCTGTTGAACCTCTGGCGGCAGCGTAATTATCGGATGGCGATAGGGGTCGCTCTTGCGGCAGTCGCCTGGCTTATGACTGGCCTGCTCTCCAGTGGTACCACCGGCAAAGGCGCAACACCGGCTGCGGAAACTGCGGCGGCGCGTGCGATAGAGGAACCTCTGAGCGTCCGCGCGCGTGTATTGGAGGCGCAGCCCTACCTCACACGTGTGGTAGTAAACAGCCGTACCGAGGCCAACCGCAGTGTGCGGGTGCGCGCGGAACTGGATGGGGTTATTGCCGCGCTGCCGGTTGCGGAGGGGCAGCGAGTTGCCGCGGGCGATGTGATCTGTGAGATCGCGGCGGAGGACCGGCCTGAACAGCTGGATCGTGCCCGTGCGGCCCTGCGCAAAGCCGAGCTGGATTTTGCCGGTGCCAAAAAACTGCAGGGCCGGGGTTTGCAATCCGAAGCGGCCATGGCGCAGCAAGAGGTGGCGCTGGCGAACGCGCGCGCGGATCTGAAGCGCGCGCAGGTAAACCTGAGCAACCTCCAGATTCGCGCGCCCTTTGCCGGTCTGGTCAACAGCCGCGCGGTAGAGCTGGGAGACTTCGTCCGCCGCGGCGAGGAGTGCGCAACCCTGTTGGATCTCGATCCGATCCTGTTGGTGGGCGAGGTTTCCGAGGCTCAGGTGGCTCGGCTTGAGCCCGGCGCTGAGGCCAGTGCGCAGTTGCAACACGGGCAGGTGATCCAGGGCAATCTGAGGTATGTGAGCCAGGAAGCACACCCGGTCACTCGCGCCTATCGGGTGGAAATGGCGGTTGCCAATACGGATGGGAAATTGCGCAGTGGTATCAGCGGACGCATGGCCCTGCCCACCGGGGAAGTGTTGGCGCACCGCATCAATTCTTCGCTGCTAACCCTGGACGATGAAGGGCAGCTGGGGGTGAGGACCCTGGACGACACCCAGCGGGTGCGATTTAACCGCGTGCAGCTCGTCAGCGACGAGCGCGAGGGGGTGTGGATTACCGGATTACCGCCACGGGTGACGTTGATCACCGTGGGGCAGGAATATGCCAGTGAGGGGGAGCTGGTGGCGGCGGTATTTGAAGATGGCGCCGCCGACCTGCCTGCTCCTGTCGTCCAGTCTACGGATCGCGCGGCCATCGAGGAGCAGCCATGAAGCTTCTGGAGAGTGCGGTAGAGCGATTCCGCAGCAGTATCAGTCTGATGCTTCTGGTCGTCATCATGGGCATCGCGGCACGCGGTGCCATGACCGTTGAGTCCAGCCCTGAAGTCAATCCACCGGTTGTTATTGTGCAGGTCCGGCACGA
Source organism: Microbulbifer pacificus (assembly GCF_002959965.1). NCBI lineage: Bacteria > Pseudomonadati > Pseudomonadota > Gammaproteobacteria > Cellvibrionales > Microbulbiferaceae > Microbulbifer > Microbulbifer pacificus. Next base: position 748,616 of record NZ_PREV01000026.1, on the reverse strand, counting down.
GGGTATTTCTCCAGAAGATGGTGTGCGGCTCCTGATTCGGCCGCTGGAACAGGAAATCCGTTCTCTGGAAGGGGTCGAAGAGGTGATTGCCACCGCCAGGGAGTCCCTGGTGTATCTGGTGATCGAATTCGACTCCGCGCTGGATATAGACCACGCCGTGGATGAAGTTCGCAATGCCGTGGACCGGGCCAAGGCAGAGTTGCCCCGCGATGCGGATGAGCCCATCGTGGAAGAAGCGTCAGCGCAACCATTCCCCGCCATAGTGGTAACCCTGGCAGGTGAGGGGGCCACTGAGCGGGAGCTGCTGCGCAGTGCACAACTGTTGAAACGAAAGATCGAAAATATCGGTGAAGTACTGAGCGCGGATATCAATGGCAACCGGGAAGAGGTTGTGGAAGCCACCATTGATCCGGTGCGCCTCGAGCATTACCAGATCACCAGCGGCGAACTGATCAACGCGGTACTCGGCAATAACCTGTTGATCCCGGCCGGGGAGATGGATGTCAGTAAAGGGCGTTTCTCGGTCAAGGTGCCGGGCTTGATCGAATCTGCTGATGACGTCTATCAGATCCCTCTCAAGCAGTCTGAGCACGGCGTGGTGACGCTGGGACAGGTGACGGATATCCGCCGTACGTTCAAGGATGCGACCAGCTTTACCAGTGTTAATGGACGCCCGGGGCTTGCCATCAATGTGGAGAAGCGCACCGGGGCCAGTGCGGTGGATCTTGCCGACAGTGTGCGCGCGGTAGTGAATGGGGAGCGGGATTACCTGCCGCGCGGTGTGAAGGTGGATTTCGTATTCGACATGTCGGAAGTCGCGCGGGATATGGTCAGCGAAATGGAGGGGAATATTCTCACCGCCATGCTGCTGGTGATGATCATCGTGGTCAGCGCGCTTGGCTTCCGCTCCGGGCTATTGGTTGGGTTTGGTATTCCCTTCTCCCTGTTGTTTGGCTCCATCATTACCTGGTATCTGGGCTACTCATTCAATTTCATGGTGATGTTCGGCATGCTGCTGGCGCTCGGCATGCTGATTGACGGTTCCATTGTTATCACCGAATTTGCCGATCGCAAAATGGCGGAAGGGCTATCGGCGCGGGTGGCCTATTCCATCGCCGTACGGAGAATGTTCTGGCCGGTCATCGCGTCAACGGGAACGACGCTGGCCGCGTTTCTGCCGATCATCTTCTGGCCGGGCGTGGTGGGGGATTTCATGCGCTATCTGCCGGTTACCGTCTTTGCGGTGCTGGCGGGATCACTGGTATACGCACTGTTTTTTGCTCCGGTGCTCGGGTCGGTATTCGGTAAAAGCAATATGGACCTGCAGACCCAGCAATATCTCAAGCAGCTGGAAAATGGCGACCCGCTTTCTCTCGGTGGCATCACTGGTCTCTACGCGCGGATGCTCGACTCGGTGGTACGTCGACCATTTGTATCGTTTGGGGTAACGATCCTGGTATTGATCGGGATTTTCGTCGCTTTCGGTCGTTTTAACCCAGGTGTGGAATTTTTTACCGAGACGGAAGAGCAATACGGCAACGTGGAGGTGCGCGCGCAGGGCAACCTGTCGGTCGAGGAGAAGAAAGCACTGGTAGCGCAAGTGGAGTCCACGGTGATGCAGGTGCCGGAAGTGCGGGTGGTATATACGGCCATTGGCACACGTGGTATTTCCGGAAACTCGGAAAAGTCTCCGGACCAAATTGCCAATCTTCTGGTGGAGCTGCAGCCTTCCATGGAACGCGAGCGTAAAAGTCGGGAAATTTTTGCCGATATCCGCGAGCGCACTGGTCACTTTCCCGGGATCAAGACCAGCGCCAACGCCTTCGAGGGCGGTCCACCGGTGGGCAAGGATATTGTGTTGGAGCTGCGCAGTCGCGACTACGATAAGTTACTGGCGGAAACCTGGCGCTTGCACCGCGCGCTGGAAAGCGAGTTTGACGGTCTTCGGGATATCGTCAATACCGCGCCACTGCCGGGGATTGAGTGGGAGGTTAAGGTCGATCGCGGCAAGGCGGCTCTGTATGGCGCCGACCTCACGGGGGTTGGTCGCGCCGTGCAGCTGGTGACGAACGGCGTACTGATGGCGGAGTACCGGCCCGACGATTCCGACGAGGAGGTGGATATTCGTATCCGCTATCCGGAAGATGCTCGCGGCATCACCGCGCTCGATGAATTGAAGGTGAATACGGCGAGTGGCGCGGTACCGGTCAGCAGTTTTGTAACCACCGTGGCGGGACCCAAGGTGGACAAAATTGAACGTATCGACGGCGTCACGCGGATGCAGGTAAAAGCGGATGTGAACGACGGCGTACTGGCGGATGACAAGGTGCGCGAAATCCGACAGTGGCTGGCGGCGCACCCTCTGGACGGAGAGGTGGAGCTGTTGTTCCGCGGCGCCGATGAAGATCAGAACGAATCACTGGTCTTCCTGCAGGTGGCCTTTTCGCTGTCGCTGTTCCTGATGTTTATCTTGCTGGTTACCCAGTTCAACAGCTTCTACCAGTCGGCATTGATCCTGTCTTCGGTGATCATGTCTACGGCCGGTGTAATGTTGGGACTTACCCTGACCCAGAGCACGTTCAGCGTAATCATGACCGGGGTGGGTATCGTGGCACTGGCGGGGATTGTAGTGAACAACAATATCGTGCTGATCGATACCTACAATTTTGTGCGTAAAGCCGAGCCTGAGCTCGGTTGCGGCGCGGCTGCGGTCAAGGCTTCTGCACAGCGCCTGCGCCCGGTATTCCTTACAACGGCCACCACTATTCTCGGCTTGCTGCCGCTGGCGTTGGGAGTAAGTGTGGATATGGTTGGGCGCACGGTGGTCGTTAACGGCGTGATCGCGTCTTTCTGGGTGAAACTGGCCAGCGCCATCGTTTATGGCCTCAGCTTTTCCACGATCCTTACCCTGATTGTGACTCCGGTGATGCTTGCGCTTCCTTCGGCATTCAGGGAAATCATTGGCGATGCGATACGGAAATCAAAACCCCGTTGGTTGAATAAGAGCGTTGAATAGTCCTCAGGGGGCCTGTGGCCAGGTTCCACTGACTTTCTGACAGCCATAAAAAACCCCGGATCTCCCGGGGTTTTTTATTTCCGTCTGCCAGAAATGACAGCTTAGGCTTAGGCCTTAGGCGGACGACCGCGGCGAGCAGGGGCCTTCTTGGCTGCACCAGCCTTGGGTGGGCGACCGGGCTTCTTCTTGGCGGCGCCAGCTTTGGCGGGGCGGCCAGGCTTCTTGGCTGCGGTTGCACCAGCGTCAGCAGCGGCTTTCTTCGGACGGCCAGGCTTTTTCTTGGCGGCGGCCTTGGCTTTGGCGGATGCTTTCTTGGCTTTTTCCGCGGCTTTTTTCTTGGCTACGGCAGCTTTCTTCTTCTCTGCAGCGGCTTTTTTCTTGGCAGCAGCGGCGGCCTTTTTCTTGGCTGCAGCAGCTTTTTTCTTGGCAGCGGCAGCGGCTTTTTTCTTGGCAGCGGCAGCGGCTTTCTTCTCTGCAGCGGCCTTTTTCTTGGCAGCAGCGGCGGCTTTCTTCTTCTCGGCAGCGGCTTTCTTCTTCTCCGCGGCAGTCAGCTTTTTGGTGATCGCCGCTTCTTCTTTGGCTACGGCCTTGGCAACTTTCGCCATCAGCTTGTTTTCGGCGCTGATGGTGGCCAGTTTGGCTTTGGCGCCAGCAGCGGCGGCTTTGGCTGCGGCAGCGGCTTTCTTGGCGGCGGCGGCGGCTTCCTGCGCGGCTTTCAGCTGTTTCTGCTGAGCGGCTGATTTTTTCTTGGCGCGAGCAGCTTTTACCTTGGCCTGTGCGGCGGCTGCCTTCTTGGCGGCGGCGTCGGCATCTTTGGACAGCTTGTCCGCTTCTTTTTTGGCTTCAGCTTCCTGGCCACTGCGGGCTTTTTCGAGCTGGGCTTTCAATGAGGCGAGTTCCGCTTCCAACTTCGCGACGGCGCTCACCGGAGAATTGTTGGCTTTTCTACGTGCGGCCATAAAATATCCCTGTATCTGAATTTAATATCTAGATGTTATTTTGGATGAGTGGAATTCATCGCGCTAATTGCAGCTCATTTATATACTTGAATGCAAGTGTTTTAGGGGTGTTTTTACTCAGTAATGAATAAATTTAAGGCTTTTTTAACCTTTGTCGGGTTTTTCTGGTTGTTGGTCTGCGGTTTTTGGGCTTTGTTCTCCATGTTGTGGGGGGCGGACTCGAGGACAACGGCAGCGTGGATCGGTCTATTAATTAATGCCTGGGCATTACCTGTGTGGATGCTGTTGCGCTATTTGTTGCCCGGAAAAATATCCGGGGACTTGCGTGAACCAGGTGCATTTGCCGGGGTGCTTCTTGGGCTTGCACTCGTGCTGCTGGCGGATAGTTCACGCGGATTGCCCGTTCACCTGGCGATATACAACTTGTTTGTATTTCTGCTTTATCTCTACCACCTGAGTTCGGTTGCCTGGCCGACAATGCCAGCGCGGGAAACCTTGTTCCCGGATATCGAAGAAATGAATATGGGGGGATGGCGAGTGGCGGAGTACTGTCGCGACCGGGATATAAAGGGTGCAATTGTGCTCTTCCTGCGCGGGAGTTATTGCGCGGATAGCCGCAATCAACTACACCAGCTTCATGCGTTACAGGAGGAGTTACAGAGGAAAAAAGTCGGCCTGGTACTCTGGAGTGTACAGCCGACAGACCGATGGCCGCACCGGTTGCTGGCCGGTGAGCAGTATATGAATACCTTGCAGGTAAGACAGCTTGCGCCGCCGCTGCCAGAACTGTTTGTGGCTACCAACGCTGCGCCCATTCTTCTGTGGCCGTGGGTTAAGGACGCTGCGCGCCCGAGCGCATGGTTGGTGAATGCCGAGGGATATATTTTGTGGCGCGAACTCGCGGCCAATTACCGAACGCCGGTTACGGCGGCTAATCTGCGTGGCCAATTGTTTCGTCTGCAGGAGTAAGCAGCGCTTGTCGGTAGCTGGTTCCGTCCGGAAAGGACCCGGGGCGAGTAGGGCTCTGATCTGATGTCATGGGCTGCAGTATTCTCCAGCCAGAAATGTAAAAGGCGTATCGTGTGTCGATACGCCTTTTACATTGAATAGCCCCAATGGGCTATTGGATGAACCAGCATGTTGCTGCATGAAATACAGTTTCAATGACTACAGCGGTCCGTATGGCAGGTAGCGGTTGTCGGAGTGTTGGCGAATCCACAGCAGCTGCTCGCGAGTGAGCGGGGATTTGCGCAGGCGCAGGGATTTCGCGAGTGGGATCACGGGAGAGCCGGCGCCGCCCTGCCAGCCCTGTAACTGTGTTTCCGCCAGAGTAAAGAAACGAATCAATGCCCACAGCTGTTCGCCGCTCCAGTGTTTGGCCTCGTCCAGCCACTGTGCCGAGGGCAACAGGGAAAGCCAGCTTGCGGATGTCAGCGAAGAGTCCAGTGTCTCCAGCTCCGGTGCCGCCGTACCGGGCGTCTTTCCCTCATCAGATTCTTGCAGAGCATCGATGATCCTCGACAGCAGCTCGCGGTCGATGTCTTTGCGCAACTGGTCGTTGGAAGCGGGTTGGGTGGGTTCCCAGGCGCCGACACTCATGGTTACTCCTATATATGAAAGCATGGGGATTGCGGGGGAGCGGATTATACTCGCCCCGCAGTCATGTGGTGCGCTTTGTCGTATGAATGGATGGCTGCAGCGGAATTTAGCATAATCGCCCCATTCTCCAGGAATTACGGTTGGACTGGATCCGGCCGCCGGGAGCCGTAGCGTTATTATCCACAGTTGCCCGGGGGCCCGAGTGAACTATATAGATCAGCCAATTGCCGCGCAGAAACGCATCGCACTGGTGGCACACGACAACCGCAAGGCGAGTCTGATTGAGTGGTGCCAACAGCACCGCGATATTCTGGCGCAGCACCAATTGCTGGGAACCGGGACTACAGGTTCTCAGATTGAAGCTGCGACCGGTATGGCGGTGGAGAAACTGTTCAGTGGCCCTATGGGAGGGGACCAGCAACTGGGAGCCAGAATCTGTCAGGGAGAAGTGGATATCCTGATTTTCTTCTGGGATCCCTTTGAACCCATGCCCCATGACCCTGATGTAAAAGCACTCCTGCGCATTGCCGCGGTGTGGAATATCCCTGTGGCGTGTAATGCCAGCAGTGCCGATATGATGATCCATTCCACTCTGATGGCGCAGGGCTTCTCCCGGCAGGTACCTGACTATCAGGGCTATCTGGCACAGAGAAAGCTCGAAATCATTGTGTAATTTTTGTGCGCCTTGCCGGTCTTTGATTGGTAAGTGATTGATTTTTAAGGGTTATTTTGGCGGGCAAAGGTTGCACTTGCATTGCTGGCCATTTCCCGGCAATCTTCCCCACCTGATTAGACCGGGTAACCGGCGCAATTCGAATTAAAAAACAGTACGGTGTTTTATGAGTAGACGACGCGGTAAGGCCGTAGAAGAAGAGAAGGCCGATATTGACCTGACGCCCATGCTGGACGTTGTGTTCATCATGCTGATCTTCTTTATCGTGACGGCATCCTTCGTAAAAGAGAAGGCGCTGGACGTGAACGTGCCCGATCCCGATCAGCAAGTTGAGACCCCGCCAAATGAGGACAAGCAGAACATCCTGCTGACGGTGAACTCCGCCGATGAGATCTGGATGGGAAGCAGCCGTATCGACAGTCGTGCGGTCCGCGCCCGTATTGCCCAGCTCTACGCTGAGAACCCGCAGGCTATCGTCATCGTACGTGCGCACATCAAATCCAGCGCGGACACATACGTGACCATTGCGGATGCGGCGAAAGAGGTAAACTCGAACATCCAGGTTTCCCTGGTACCGTTCGAAGACAAGCGCTAACGCTTCGTCTACCCACCGGGTACAAAAAGCCAGCATTCGCTGGCTTTTTTTATGTCTGTAATCCGCCAGGTCATCTGTGTCTGCCATGACTGCGCGGTTTTGCACCGCGCGTCAGGGACCTGTGGCGCTGGAATCTGTCAGAACTCGGAGCGAATGGCCCAGAGGTCCGGGAATACCGGCCTGAACAGGGTGCTTTGCAGGTAGCCCACACCACTGGAACCTCCTGTTCCCATCTTGTGGCCGATCGTGCGCTCCACCATCTTCACATGGCGATAGCGCCACTGCTGCAGGGAGGTATCGATATCCACCAGTGCTTCGCAGATATCACTCACCAGCGGATCATTCCGGTATACGTCGATCAGCACCTGCTGTACTGCGGTAGAAGGGGCTGCGACCTGGCTGTAATCCCTCTCCAGCTCGGATTTCGGGATTTCATGTCCTTCGTGAACGAGGAAGCGCAGGAAGGCATCCCACAGCGTTGGCGCCTCAAGACGTTTTTTCAGGCGGAGGTAGTGTTCGGAACCGGGCTCATAGTTACCCAGCTTTTTTGCGTCTTTCGCGCCATAGAGGAATTCCAGCTCGCGGAACTGGTAAGACTGGAAGCCGCTGGCGGTCGACAGTCTGTCCCGGAAGGACATGAACTCCAGCGGCGTGAGGGTTTCCAGAATATCTACCTGCTGGATCAGGGTGCGGTAGATGGCGTCGACCCGCTTCAGGGTATGCAGGGCGCGGTTGCGCTCACCGCCGTTAAACAGGCGTACCAGGAAATCGAGCTCGTGCAGCAGTTGTTTGAACCACAGCTCATAGCTCTGATGGATTACGATAAACAGCAGTTCGTCGTGCTCCGGGCCATCGGAAAGTGGCTGCTGGCACTGCAGCAGCTCGTCGACTTTCAGGTAGGAGCTGTATGTCACCGTCATTTGGGGAATATTCCTGTCTTGAAAACACTGCGACCGAAATGGATGTACCGGTTTTTCCAGTGATGTGAATCTTAAATTGCGTAAATTCGCCGATCTGTGGCCGCATTATAAGGTCTCATCGAAAACAGTTGGAAAATTCCTTTATCCCACGGGAGACAGAGGCTGGATTGAGAATTGGCAACCCAAACTGGTCGAATTGGACCTCGTGTGTTGGGGGGGAGTGGCTACACTAGGGGCGCGATAACCACAGAATAGGCGGAGCCCAACAACATGCAGAGCCAGTGTGCGGAAATTCAGTCTCAGATATCCGGGCGGGTATTGGAGATCACCATCAACCGGCCGGAACGCAAGAATGCGCTGACCATGGCCATGTATTCCGCGATGGCGGATCTGCTGAACGCGGCGGCGGATGACCCAAGTGTGAGAGTCGTCATACTCACCGGGGCTGCCGGTATCTTTACCAGTGGCAACGATCTGACGGATTTTCTTGGCGGTTCCGCCACAGGGGATGAGTCGCCGGTATACCTGTTCATGCAGGCATTGTATAACTTCCCCAAGCCGGTGATTGCCGCTGTGGCGGGCCCCGCGGTGGGAATTGGTACCACATTGCTACTGCATTGCGATCTCTCCATCGCCGAAGACGACGCGGTGTTTCAGATGCCCTTTGTGAATCTCGGCCTGTGCCCGGAATACGGTTCCAGTTTCCTGTTGCCGCGTATCATGGGGCACGCCAAAGCGTCCGAACTCCTGTTACTCGGTAAGAAATTCGATGCCCAGACCGCGGCGGATGTGAATATCTGTAATGAAGTCGTGTACGCGGGAGAGGCGCTGGACCGAGCCCGGGTTTATGCGGCGGAACTCGCCGAGAAGGCACCGGAGGCGGTGCGCCTGACCAAGAAGCTGCTTCGCCAGGGTATTCACGAAAACGGCCTGGCGACGATTCGGGAAGAGGCGAATCATTTCAAAACCCGCCTGTTATCTGAGGAGTTTCGCGAGGCGGCCACGGCATTTATGGAGAAAAGGCCGGCGGATTTTTCCCGATTTGATTGATTGCGGTGCGGCCGGGTATTTGTCAGGCCGGGCCGTAACGAAACCAGGTTTCAAAAGGTCGCCATCGGCGACCTTTTTTTATGATATTTTCAGTGTTTCTTGAAGTTTTATTCCATTTTACTTTGTTGTCGTAGTTGTCTGGTGCATGACCGGTGCTTTGCGCAGAGATAAATTGGGCATGATTAAGGCTGTGTGAGCCGGTACACTTTATTGCACGGTCGCCCGCCGAGGGCCCCGAGTCCCGCTGGGCAATTTTCCAACAGATAAGATTCACCCGCGGCTGAAGCATCCACATCCGAAATTGTGCAGGGTTTCTGCGATAACCTGGTTTTCAGGACCATGAACGTCTTAGCTCTTTTTTCCCGCCTTGCCGGAGTATCGACCCGCCTCTTCTTCCTGGGCCTGTCCGGGACCGTTTGGGCCTTGCTGTGTATGCAGGCGCACGCCGGGGTGTCCGTCGGTGCCGGGAAGGGCGCGCAGCTGGGTTCCCTGTCCGAACCACTGAGCTCCTACGGCATGACCATTGACGTCGGCGCCACTGAAGATGGCAGCCGGCGCACGGGACAGGCCGCCGTCTGGCACGATACCAGTGGCCGGGCGGACCTCATGGCGGCATTGCAAGCGTTGGAAGCGGGAGCGTTTCGAGCTCTGCCCGGCGCAGGTTCTACCGGGCTACAGAAAGGGAGTTACTGGTCCTTCTTCGTGCTGCACAACCCTACAGACTTTCCGGTACCGCTGCATCTGGAGTATGTGGACCACCAGTTGATCCGGCTGCAGGCGTTTGCAAGCTCCTCCAACACTACCCCGGAATTTGTGGAGGTCGCCAATCTCGCCATGGGCGAAGGGTTCACGAAGAGACCGGTTTTTCACAATCGGTTTGTGGTGCCAGTCGCGCTTGAAGCGGGGGAATCGAAAGCCTTTCTGGTGCGGTTCGATTCGGAAGAGGTAGGGTTTGTATTTCCCTCCATGCGTATCTGGTCACCCGATGCGCTGAGTAAATCCCACACCGGTGAAACAGCGGTACTTTCATTTCTGTTTGGCGGTATCACCCTGATTTCGCTGTTCTCTCTGATTGTCGGGCTTACGACACGCGAGCCGAGCTTCTTCGCTTATTTCGTTTATGGCCTATCGAAAATTGTGGCATGGGGCACGATTCTTGGATTCACGCACCAGTATGTGCTGCGCGAAGGGTTTCACTGGAGCTATATGTCTGCTGCTGGCGCTGTGAGTATCCTGTGCGGCGTCATCTTCGATCGCTTGTTCCTGCAGACACGTAAATATACTCCCAAGCTGGATCTGGTCATGATCCTGATGATGCTGAATGCCTTGGTACTGCTTGGCAGTGCCTTGTTACAGATCAAGGCGGTGGCGCTGGTCAGTATTACCCTGGCGCTGTTGCTGTATCCGGCCTCTACGGTGATCGCGATAGTGCGTTGGCGTCAGGGCTCCAGCGAAGCGGCGGTGTTTGCAGTGGGCTGGACGCTACTGCTGGCGGGATTGTTTTTCCAGGCGCTGAGGGATCTGGGTTACGTCCATCACAATCTGGTGAATTACTACCTGCCGCCACTCAGTTCTTTTATTGAAATGGTAACGATCATGGCGGCCATGGGAATAAAGCTGCGCCGCCTGCGTCTTCAGGGACTGGAGTCAGAACGTCAGTATCGCCGTCATCTCGAACAATCCAAGGTGAAACTGGAAGGATTGGTGCGTGCCCGCACGGAGGAACTCGAAAAAGCGAAGCACCAGGCGGAACTGGAAGCGCGCACCGACCCACTCACAGGGATCCGCAATCGGCGCAGCTTCCTCGCCGATGCCGATCTTTCTATCAAGCGAGCCCAGCGCAAAGGTGAACCGGTGAGCCTGTTGATGTTCGATATTGACCACTTCAAGTCCATCAACGATAACCACGGTCATGGTGTTGGTGATGAGGCACTGCGTCAGTTCAGCCAGACCATACAGCGGAAACTCCGAGAAACCGATGTGTTCGGGCGCCTTGGTGGTGAGGAATTTGCCCTGCTGATTACGGAGACCCGTCCGGACTCCCTGCACACCGCGGAGCGGTTACGCGACATCATTTCACAGATCCGCGTCGAGTGCCCTGCTGGCAGCGTGCAGTTTACCTCAAGTATCGGTGTTGCCCTCGGCACCGAGCATGAGACTGTAGAGCAGTTGCTGCGACGGGCGGACCACGCGCTTTACTGTGCCAAGGAGCGCGGGCGAAATATTGTGGTGGAGTACACCGCGGAGCGGGGACCGGATGCTTCCGGACCGTCTCACTCTGAGGCCGCAAGCACTGAACCGGCGCTGAGTCTGGAACCGACCTGATCGGATTATTCCGACTCTACGACAACAAAAAGCCGCGGGTCCACGACCCACGGCTTTCTTACTGGATTCAGATCATTTGCCGATGAGGATCTACTGTACGATCTTGATCCACTCTCCCGGCTGTGGTTCACCACGCGGGTAGTAGCCATTCAGCAGGCGCAGCTGTTCCTCTGCGTACTCGCCAATTTCCATATGCCGCGCCAGCGATGAGAAGGTCGTTTTGTCATTGGCCTGCACATAGCGAACGCGTTTGATATCCGGCTTGGCGATGTCGGTTTGGCGCAGAGGGCGAAAGCTGCGAATACTTGTCATGAACAGATTGTCCAGTTCGGCGGCGGCTTCGGTGTTTTTGGGATTTTCACTGACTTTACCCTCCAGAATGTACTGGCGGCTGCCATAGAACAGAATGGCTACCCGATCCGGACTGTCACTGGATTTGACCGGTAATTTTCCCGTGTGCCCTTCCAGGCGATACTGATTTAACGCCTCGTCCTGTTCGAGACTGCGCACGTCATAGACGCCACGCAGGGCCATATCTGCAGGCTGATTGCCATCGCGCTTGTCGACCTTGATGGTGAGAGTTGCGGATTTGTCCGGCGCGGTGCCAACGATCGCCGAGCGCTGATTTTCCACCGTCCAGCCCTCGGGGAACAGTAGCGAAAAGCCCAGGCTCTTGTGGTTGAAGCGATTTTTTTCGCTTTCATGTGCGTTGGTACCGTAAACGATGCCGTCGGTTTTCTCGCGGTAGTACTCCACCTTGGTCACTTTTTTGTCTTCTGGCAGTTTGCCTGCGGCTTCGACCACTTCCCGCAGGCGCACATCGTTGCGCGGGTGGGACGAAAACACACCGTGGTAGGTCTGCTGTTGTTTGCCTTCTACCCGTGCGCGACGGCGGGCAAAGGTTTCCTGATCCTTCAGCAACCCGATCACATTGATCATGGATTGTGGATCATAGCCGGCGTTGTACATGTACTGCGCACCGAAACGGTCGGCTTCCAGCTCCATATCGCGGCCATAGCCTTTCACCGCCGCGGTACTCCACAGGTTCGCCACATCACCCACGACGCCGCTACCAGTCACGAGTACCGATAACACCGAGGCCACACCGGCTCCGGTGGCCGCAGTTTTCTGGCGCACCGCGTGGCGAGCGGTGATATGCCCAACTTCGTGGGCGAGTACCGCGGCCATTTCTGCTTCCGAGTGCAGGTAGGTGAGCAGACCGCGGTTGATATACACATAACCACCGGGCAGGGCAAAGGCGTTGATGTCCTGACTGTCGATAATGGTGAAGTGATAGGTGAGATCGGGGCGGTCGCTGGCCTTGGCGACTTTCTGACCGACGTGTTCAACGTACGTGGTCAGGATTGGATCGTTGTAAATGGGGGTGCTGGCCACCAGCTTTTCATGCATCTCGCGTCCGATCTTGATTTCCTTTTCCTCCGACATCAGGACCAGATCCGGTCTGTTGGTGGCGGGGTTGAAAGAACAACCGGTGGCGGTAACCAGCAGCAAGGTGGCTAACAGTCTTTTCTTGAGCGTGTGCATTTGAGGCTCCTGTATTTATTCTCTCCAGTCAGATAGCCGCTGCGACAACCTCTGTCGGGCTCAGCGGCTGGCGGATTGTGGTGGTAATAAGAATTCCTGAAGTTGAGCGGCCATGCCTTTGCAGGCGTTGTTCTGTACCCGGGCGATCAATGGAATGGGTACCACTATGGCGGGCATGTAAGAGGTGCCCTGGGCGTCGGCACTGATTTTTCCCGACAGCTCCTGATCGCGGAAATCCCACACCGAGGCTTCATAGTCGGACTCCTTGTCCCAGGTGCCGAAGCCGAAGCAGCCGGCGCCGGCGGTGCCGATGGAGCAGCCGATGGAGCCCGCGCTCGAGGTAGTCTCGGTATTACCGTCGATCCATACGATGTATTTGACTCCGTACTTCTCCATACGGTCGCGCACGTCCGGAACATCCATCAGCTTGCTAAGGGATTTGATATGCATTGGCGCGGTGCGAGGCTCGAACCAGGGGTAGAGTGCATCCACGAACTGTTGCTCGGGAATGACATTCACTCCGGCCTTGGGGTTGTGCAGGGTCTGCCCCACGCAATCGATCAGGTCCGGCTCGGTTTCGTACTCGCTGGAGTGCCGTCGCCCGAGAATCACAACGGTATCACCCGCGGCCAGTTCGCCATTACTGCGGCGGTACTCGTCGATCACTACAGTGGTACAGCCGCTGTTTAGAACCGCCCCAATTGATACGGAAAGCAGAGTCGATGCGGAAAACAGGGATCTCAGAAATTTCACTGGTACATCCTCCTTGAATCCCCTGCAAGGGTGCCCATCTGTGGGGGCGCAAGGGAACCGATCCATCGGAAAGAAACGTTGCGCTACTGGATATCAGCGTCGGTCCGTTTCATGGTCAGGGCCCGCTGCCTGCTGGCGAGAAACGCCTGCAGTTCCGGCACCCGTTCAAATCCTGTGTACAGGGTCGCACCTGCATCCCGCAGGGCCACGTTGATGGCCTGGGCCAGGGCGGCCTCCTGGGATTTCAGAAACGCCGTGGGGGTTTTTCCGTAGGCGGTGATTACCCATTCCGCCACAGAGTCACCCTGTTGGTTATAGGCGTGCATATCGTACTTGATCCACACCTCGAAAATGTTTACCCGGGTTTCGCGGGGCATGGTGAACTGCAGTTCGCGTACCTCAGGCACGATCACCAGGTCAATACCCTGTGGAAGGTTGCTCGGATACTGCGCCAGGTTTACCGTTTCTTTGAACATGGAACCGAGTACGGTCTCGAACAGATTTTTCTGTGCGCGCCCGGTATTGATGTTCCATTCATCTCTGTCATCGCGATTTTCGCTGTACGTAAACTGACGGAAATCCTCACTGAGGTAGATTCCCACAGTAAGCGGGTGCTGGTTGCCCACCGGTGTGGGAAACTGACCATCTACGGAAACTGTGTGTGCGCAGGCCGTCAGTAGCCCCGCGAATATCAGTATCGCGGTGGTCTTTACTGCCCCAAGTCCTTTTGACAAGCGATTCATGCGTTGCTCCCTACCCATCCTCTTTATTCGGTTCATCGGAAATCGTTCAGCCCCACAAAGGTGCCGCCGTTCCTGTATGTCAGCTCTCGCATCAGTGCGGCAAATCGCAGCCCGGTAGTTTGCAGGTGCAGTGGTCGCGAGAACTGAATCGGGAAACCGATGGCGTGAATACGGACCATGCGATCATTTTCGCCCCGCTGGGCGTTCACTCGATCCACCGCCATCATCACATTGCGAATGGATTTTCCGGTAAATTCGTCGCCGAGTACGTAGATGCTGATTTTCTTGTTGGGATCATGGAAGGTGCGCACTGCCTTCTGGATACCCTCCACCGGGCTGGAATTACTGAAGGGATTCCAGGAACGAAGACGGTCGAGCACCGCCTGGCGGCGCCCGGGGGTATCTGGAATCCATTTGTTGCGGTAGTTGGAGAACATGTAGTCTCCCATGTCGTTCATCACCTGAATCCCCTTAACATTGGGGTACAGATTCAGGGTGTTGACCATTTCCTGGATCATGCGGTCCCAGCCGTAATTGAACATACTGCCGGAGGTGTCGATGATGAAGAGAATGTATTCGCTATCGACCGGAATACCGCCAATGACATTGTTCTTGCGCTGGTAGTTTTCACCCAGCAGGCGCTTCATTTCGTCGGTCATGGTTTGCAGCGCGATGGTCAGTTCACCCTTGAGTTTGCCCTCCTCGGAGTCGCTCTCGGTTTTCTTCGCGTATACCGCCTGCAGGGTTTCAAGCTCACCCTTGAGTTTGGCGATACGCTTGGTCTCTATATCCAGTTGTTCTTTCTTGGCGTTCAGGTCGCGGTTCAGGACACTGGTCTCGCCGCGAATTTCCGCCAGTTGCTCCTGCAGTTCCTGCACCTGACCATCGAGATCCAGTTCGGCCTCTTCGAGAACAATCGGTTCCACGGTTTTGGCGATCATCAACAGCAGGACGATGGCACCGAAGCCGCAGCAAATCACGTCGAGAAACGAGATGCTGAACTCTTCCTGTTGCCGTTTGTTGCGTTTGCTACTCATGGCCAATCCTTTGACGGTGCGAGGAACGAACCCTGGGTATCCATGGCCAGTTTCCAGAATTCACTGGCGGCCATTGGATCACCCTCCATGGGCGCGAGAATCACATTGACCGGGATACTTTTCGGCAGTGCATCCACCGCCTTGTGGAACAGCTTGAGGCGGTCCTTTCCGGAAATCGTGTTGCCTTTCGCCACCTGCATGCCCTGGGTGGGGAGACCGTCGGTAATGAGGATGATATTGTCCGGCAACGGAGACATGCCATTTACCGCATTAAATACCCGCTCCAGGCTGGTACCATTCTGCGGCACCACGGTATCCAGCTGTTTGATGGCCTCGTCGATTTGCGCGCGGTCGTCCACATTCAGCCAGCGGTCTTCGGTACCGACGATGGCGGCGCGGAATCCGGTATTGAAAGTGTAGATCTGGTATTGGCTGTCCTGGGGAAACTGCGAAACCAGCCATGAGACGGTCTGTTTGGCCCGACGCCATTTTTCCGTATCCCGTTTTACTGCGTCCGACATGTTGCGGGTGCGAATGACCTTGATAAGCTCATCGCCGAGCATGCTGGCGGATGAATCCAGCAGGATCAGAATACGATCGCCACCGAGGCGCAGACCAGTGAGGTACTGGCGGTCGCCATCGCCGACAAACTTGCGCACATTGTTGCCGAGTTTTTTGTTTTCCTCTTCCAGCTTCTGCTTTGCCTGCTCAAGCTTTTTCAGCTTTTCCTGCAGACGTGCGACATCCATTTCATCGGTTGTGCTGTCGACTTCAGCGATATTGCCTCTCACCTCCTCAATCTGCTCCATGATGCGCCTTGCCAGCCCCTGGGTTTTGGCCAGTTCATCGCTGGTGGTATCGAGGGTGTTGCGGGCCAATACCAGATGTTCCAGTCCGAACTGCACCTCCTCCTGCAGCAGGTTTACCTCTGCTGTCAGATCCTGGTTTTCGGCCTTGATATCGTGGTCGGAGCCGTGTTTTATGATCAGAAAAATCAACGCTACGGCGCCGAACCCACAGGACATAATGTCCAGGAACGACAGGCTGAAGGTAGTAAACCGCCGGTTCTTACGCGCCATAGTGCTCCACGCTGATCGCTGTGATGACTTCTGCAAAATCCGCCGCGCCGATACGGTCGCCGGCGGTAAGGCTGACGGGAGCGGAAATTTCCTTTCCGTTCAGCATCAGTTGCGCGCCTGCATCCACTCGTAGTGCCAGGCGGCCCGCATGGTGGGTGATGGTGGCGGCGGGGTGGCTTGGCGGCGTGGGTGTGATTTGCAGCTTTCCTTCCTGCCAGCTCACGAACAGCGGTTGCTGTGCCGCCAGCGCGCGGTGACCGAACAGCAGGTGGGTGGCGCCGGCCTCGGTGGCTGTGTTGATCTGCACAGCGACGTCATTGACAGGCGCCGCGCTCAGTTCGGTAATCAGGCGCAGGTTGCCGTTTTCGCTATGCATCTCCTGCCAGCGTTTGTCGGCGGCCAGTGCCACTGCATTGTGGGGCAGAAGGTGAATACGTTCCGCCAGCTGAGCACCGCCGGGAATCTCCGCCCAGCGGTGGGAGACAAACACCACACTGTTGGCTTCACCGAGATTTTCGATCATGGCCCGCACCCGTGACAGGATCGGAGTGCTTGCATCCTGCAGCTGGCGCAGACTCACCTTGGCGGTGCGATCGTCCAGTTCCGCCATGACTTCACCCTGGCGCATGGCGCGGGCAATCCACTGGGGCAGCATATCGTAGAGCTGTTGCTCCGCCTCTGCGGAGTGCAGTGGATCAAAGCGGCACTGCATGATGAAGGCATCGGTAAATATCCTCGCCCAGGCTTCCTGGAAATGGTGCAAACCAGCATCGGTAACGGTTTCTGCGATATCCAGCTCCGCGCGCTCGTGCACAGCCACGCGGCTTACCAGTGTCTGGTGGCGATGCAGTTCCACATGCAGGTGCACGCCACGGGGTGCGCAACTGCTGATACAGGCTGTGGCGGCATCCGCCAGTGCCACGACATTGAACGGACTTTCCTTAACCACACCAAGCAGCAATGCCAGTTGCTCGCGAGTAAAATTGCCGGGAACCGCGAGCACCACTTCATCGGGAAGGTCGCACAGCCCCGCGATCTCCTTCAGATGGAAAAAAGCCAGGTCCGCATGGTGGCGGCAGCCAGGGTTGGTGGATTTCACCGTTTCCAGACTGAGCCGCCGCCAGAACTGATGATTGACCTGAGTGGGGTGGCTACGCGCGCGCATCAGCGCGCCGGTGCCGGTGATGATCTCGCGGTTGTTGACGATGGCCACGCCGGGGCTTTCCAGCACTTCCTTGGTGCCTTCAAAGACCCGTAGGCCGCAATCGTTGATTTCCAGTACACCTTTGCTCATGGGAGCTCCTATTTCCCTGTTGCGGTAACCCATTCCCCGGCTAGCCGCGAATTATTTCGTACACATTCTCTTTACGTGACCCGGGTATCGGTGATCCGGTCGGGTCAGCTCACTTTCAAAAAACGCAACAAGTTGTTGTCGCAGTAATTCTGGGTATCCAGTACCAGACGCTCCTGCATCAACTGCAGTTGGTGGGTGAAAAACATGATCACGATACTGATGACCAGGGCGACGAAGGTGGAGTTGAACGCTACACCGAGGCTCACGGTAACCCCGGCGATATCGCCCTCAACCGCGCGATGTGCCTGTGCCAGCGCTTCACCGATACCGCGCACGGTGCCGATAAAGCCGATGGAGGGGATGGCCCAGGTGATATAGCGCACCATGGCTAGTTCACTGTCCAAGCGGTCGCCTTCGGTTTCACATACCTCTTTCACCGAGTTGGACACCGCGGCCACATTGCGCGTGGAGCCGAAGCGTTGCAGTGCAGTGAGCAGCGCGCGAGGTAGCAGGAAATTGCGTTCATCTTCGGGCAGGGCCTGGATTGGACGCGACAGGTCGCGCGCATCCTCGGGAAGAATGGGGGTGCCCTCGCTGACGTTGAGCAGTGCCTGATCCAGCAGCTTGCGCTCGCGCATACTGCGGCGTGCCTTCAGCCCCATGATGGCCATGGCCCACAGCATCAGTACGAAACAGGCTTCCTGTTCATAGTCGCGCAACACGATGTACATCGAACGCTGTTGAATGTAGGTTTCTCTCGCCTCTTCTCGCGCCATTTGTTCCTGAATCAGCGCATCGGCATTGGGACGGATGATGGCCACGTAGATGGCGTGTACCAGGATGATGGCCCCGAGCAGGGCGAACAGCTGGAACATAAAATCTGAGGACTTGAATTTCATGGGGTTTCCCGCTTTTTGTTGGGGCCATTCCTTGGCGAGGCCCGGGTATTGCTCTGGTTTCCGTTGGATCTTTTGCGCAAGTACGATCGTTAGATATCCACCGGGTAGGAGACCGACAGGTCTTCTGAAATTTCTTCCGTTGCTTCGTAGCTGTCAGCGCTCTTTGCACTCTGTGCTTTAATTGAGCCCGCCTTTTTTGAGGAATCCACCGATACGGGCTTTGCGGTGACGTTTTCTTCCTGCTGTTTCTGATCGGTTTCTTTGCTCTCGCCGGTGGATTGGGCCAATGCGGGCGGAGTGAGACCAATCATCAACATCAGCGGCAGGAACCGCAGCCGTGTGGTGCATTGCTTCCGTTGCATACCAATGCCTCTTTGTTATTTGATCCCGGGATCAATTGACCCAGCGTGCTATACGAAAACCAACATCGTTACGCGCTTCCGCGCCGTAGTCGCGGTAGGCCAGGCGCAATTCCGTAAGGCCCGCGTGCTTCCAGCTGGAACCGCGCACGACATGGTAATCGCCGTCTTGCGGACCAACCGGATTTTCCTCAGCCTTGGTGGAAAGGCCGGTACCGATGGTATAGAGATCGTGAATCCACTCGGACACATTACCGCCCATATCGAACAGCCCCAGGTGGTTTGGACTGAAACTGGCGACCGGCGCGGTTGCGGGATAGCGGTCGTTATAGGTGCGCAGTACAGCGGGGGCGATCTGACCGGCGCTGCTATCGGCGTAGTTGCCGGAGTTTTTACCCACGGGCAGTGAGTCGCCCCATGGGAATTTCCGCATGGAGCCACGTTCATAGCGCGCGGCCCAGGCCCACTCCGCTTCTGTCGGCATGCGGTAGCCATTGGCGCTCGCGTCAAAACCCACGACGCGTCCCCGCTCCGTGCGATAGACCTCTTTCAAGCCATCGCGGGCACTCAGCCAGTTGCAGAAAAGCGCGGCATCGTTCCAGCTGATATTCACGACCGGCAGACTGTCGTTATCCAGGCTGACACCATTGGCGTGACTGGAGCTGTGCATGCGCTGGTAGTGACGGTATTCGCGGTTCGTGACTTCTGTGGTCGCGATATAGAAGGGCCGGGTGAGAGATATCTTGCGCAGCACCTCATTGGCCTGACGCCCCTGTTCGCGGCGCGATGACCCCATGGTGAACTCGGAGTTAGGTCGCATCAGCAGCATTTTCCCGCCTGCGCCGTGGGTGATCTCCGCGGGCACATTACTCCAGCGAGCCTGCTCACCGGTGAGCAAAACTGCGCGCACGCTTTGCTTGAGTTTGCTGGAGGGGACGATGGTGGTCTGGTAATCCTCATATCCCGCCTTGCGCACGGTAATGGTGTGGCTGCGGGTTGGCAGGGTGAAGGTTTCACCGGCCGTGCCGGCCAGTTTGCCATCGATGAAGACCTGGGCTTCGGGCGGGCTGCTGGTGACAGCGACATCGCCGAAGACCGCGGTGAGCTCCACATTCAAATCGCGCAGGTCGCCGGCTCGCACGTCCACGGTATGTTCGACGGAACTGTAACCATCGAGAAAAAAGCGCAGTTGGTGACGGCGGTTGGAAGAGAGCGCTACATCCATGGGCGCCTGACCGCGATACTCCCCATCGACGGTGATGCTGGCGCCGGGAGGGGTGCTTACGACCCTCAGGGTGCCATCGGCGGCCGCGAGATCAACGGTCTGCAGGGTCTGATCGACACCGGCCGTGACTGGCACGGGAACCTGTACGGTTTTGTGGTCCGGCAATGAGATATCCACGACGCGGTCACCCTGTACCAACTCCGCGGTGAGCGGCGTGGTACCGAGAATTTTGCCTTCCACACTGACGGTAGCGCCGGCGGGGTTGCTGGTGATGTGTACGTTGGCCCAGGCCGGACGCAGGCTGGCAGTCAGCGTCTGTGTATTGTCGAGACCCTCGATCTCCACTTCCTTGCTGAAGGGCAGGTAGCGCTCTGTCAGTACAGTAATGCGCTTGCGGCCGGCGGGAATGGATTGCGCCAGACCATCACTGCTGTCCACCTCGGCACCGTTGACCAGAATACGCACCGGCACACGCGGCTCGGTAACGACTTGCAGATGTCCTGGCAAGCGCTCAAGTTTGACCGCATGGCGGCTGTTGCTGTCACTGCTGATTTCCACTTCACCACTTTGTGGCAGATAACCGGTAGCGGTTACGGTGTATGAGTATTTGCCTGGAAGTACCAGGTGGCCGTCGCCGAGGCGCAGGGCAAAACCGCTGACGGAAACATCGGCATCCGCAGGTTGGGTTTCAAAGATCAGAGAGCGCGCCACCAACAGGTATACCAGCATCAGTGCGCCGAGGCAGAGACAGGTGACCACAGCGATGGCTTTGGGTGAGAGCAGAAGTTTGTTGCTTCCGGTGGAAACCTGCGCAGGGGTGAATCCGATCGGCTGGATGACGGAGGTGTCGTCCCTGGCCGGCTCGTTGTCGCGAACGGGTACCGCTTCCTTAGCTGTCATTTATGGTTTCCTGTTGCGGGACTTCTTCAACACTCGCGGCGTGTGCGTCTGATGACGTCCGTTCGCGACGATTTCTAGAGGCCCCTTACTGCGTACTTATTGATTTTTCCGACGCTGCTGCTACCACCGGTTTCCTGTCCGGGGTGTTCGGGTTAGTAAAAGCCCGAAAGGCAGAGCCGCGCATTTCAGCTTAGTCCGCTCTCGCGCCGGCAGCCTGACCACCAGGCTTTTTGGCGTGATTCTTTTCGTTTTACCGACACCGGGACGACAATTTCGTCCACTGCCAGAACCTGCGTCTGCGGAGCGTCTTTGGCGCCAAAGTTGGATCGGGATCGGTTGGGGAATCTGAGCGGGCGGTCGGAAAGCTGAGGGCACCGCGGGCAGCGACTTCAAATCCATTCAACGTTCATGTTGTATGGATTTTGATCTGCCCGCGCGTCGGTTGGTTTCCTGACTCAGGAATTATTGGCGTTGTTAATTTTTTCCGCGCACTGGATGGTAACGACGGGAGATTCCGAGGAGGGATCGACGACAAACTCCTGGCGTACATCCCGATACCCCTGGCGGGTACCGACTGCGGTATAGCGACCGGGCTTGAGTGCGATTTCCCGTTCAGAAAAATTCCCCAGTTTCCCGACGTGATAAATGGTTACATGGGTGCTGGCGTCGGATTGCAGTAATACCGTGATGGGGATCAGCGCTTTTGTCAGTGCGTTTTCCAGCCGTTCTATCTGTCCCTCTAACCTGGGCGTCTCGGCCTTGAGCGCACGCGCATCCGCCAGCACCTTACGCGCATACTGGTTGCGTTTACTCTGGCCGAGGGTCAGAGGATCACTCAGTAAGTCCTGGAGTTGGTCGTCGAGTTTTGCGCGGGCAGATGCCCGGGCCTTGCCGGTGATGGCCTCTACCAGACTTCCATCCTGCTCAATCAGCTTTTGATACTGGTTTGCCGCCTGGTGCCACTGCTCCTGCATTTCATGCTCTGAAGCGCTGGCAAACAGGTGGTCGAGATGGGCTTTGGCAATACCATTTTCCGCCTGCGTCAGGCCCACGTCCGGGTCTTTGGCTGCCGGCTTGAGGCGCTTTGCCTGCTGAAACAATTCCCGAGCTTTGCCATAGTCGCTCGCGGCGATAGCGGCGTAACCTGCAGACATGGCCTGACTGTAGTCTCGCTCGAGAATAGCGCTGTTTACTTTTGACAGAAGCGCGTTGGCGGGTTCAGTTTCTGCATCCAGACTCAGGGCTTTTTCCAGTGCAGCCTTGGCTGTATCCAGATCATTTTCCGCAAACGCGTCTTGGCCTTGCGTATATTGCGGCCAGACTTCCGGTAACAATTCCGCGCGGGACTTTCCCTTGGTGCCACGAGGATGACCCTCGGAAATGGTCAGCACCAGGTCGAAGGCCTTGTGGGCTGCGGCGGCGTCACCGCTATCCAGTGCGGCGTACCCCTCTGTCAGGTGCTGCTCCAGGCGCTCGGGTATGCTGTCACGCAATGTCTGCATGCTGGTGAGTGCCTGGCGATACTGCTGCAGCGCATCCATGAATCTGCGCTGCCGGTAAATGCCATCCGCTTCTTCCGCCAGCGTGCGTGCGGCAAAGTACTCTTCCGCCGCCCAGGTCTCTACCTTGCGCTCCAATAATTCCTCCTGCAGTTGCAGGATTTCCTGCAGCACCTGTTGGACATCCCGGCGCTGTTGGGTGATTTCCGCCTCGGTGTAAGGAGATACTTCCGCCTTAGGTGCGGCTTTCTGCTGGGAGGGTTCGGTACCGGTGGTAACCGGGGTGTTTATTACTGGCTTTTCCACAACCTGCGGCAGTACCCAGAACACGCCGACCAGTGCTGAGATCATGGTTCCGCCCAACAGCCAGGGGACCAGCTTTGCCGTCGCGCGCCTCAGTGTCGTTCTATGACGGCTCGGGTCGGAGGTTGCCGCACTGCCGGCGCTATCGGCTTGCGACGTGCCGCCAAAGGAAAGGTCGGCGGGCTGGATAAAGGATTCATCGTCCGATGATGGATCGCGGTATTGCATGATGTTCCGCACCGTTCACTGTTATTTTCAGATCGCTGTCGGCGGCATGGATGCAATGCCGCCGACAGCGTGTATTCGGAGTGGCTGTTGGCGGATCAGATATCGCTCATGCCACCGGTTTCCACTTCATAGATTTCTTTTAGCAGTTCGCGCCATTGTTGGTACTGATTTTCCACGGAGCCAGAGAGGGTGACGGTGCGGTCCTCCAGTTCCACGATACGGGGTTCCACCTCCGCTTCCATGGAGTCTCCCAGCTCCTGCAGGGCTTCGATATGCATCTTGGCTTCGGCGCGGCGATCGAATCCGCTTTTTACCAGATAACCGCCTCCTGCCACGGCCACATTGCCCGCCTGTCTTGCGGCTCCGCCACCGGCGCCGGCGGCGGCAATACCACCGACGATTGCGGCCACACCCATGATGGTGTTGTTACGGGCTTTGCGTTTTAGCTCACGCATTTCCTTCACTTCTTCGTAGCTCATTGCACGCCATTCCTGGTAGGGCGTTTCCATGGTTTTGACGAAGGTGTCGTAATAGCCTTGCAGCGTGTCCACGAACAGGTAATCCCGTTCGCGAATCTGACGTACACGCATCAGCATGGGGTCGTTGTCTGCGGGCAGCGCGGTGAGCCTGTAGAGTCCGTTATCGTCATGTACCAGAAAGCGCTCAAAAGCAGTGGGAGAAAAACTTTGTGCAAACTTGATTTCGGAAATGGTGCGCAATTCTGCGATGTACTGGTCAGATAATCCCTGGCGGTATACCAGCATGTCGTTGGAAATACGGTTGTAAATACCCTGAAAGGCATCGCCTTCCGTAGGATGCTTGCGGTCATAGGCGTAGTGGGAAGCCTGTTCGGTGTATTGCCTGGAAAACCACACCTGTCCGCGGGAGTCGGTAACCGTGACGTCCACGGTGAGGGTTTCGCCGTCGGACTGCACGATTTTACCTGTGACGGAAACATCGATATTGGTGCGCTCACTGGGGATTACCCGTACCGCCCCCCATCCCTGGCTGGATTGCACCGCATCCGCGAGTGTAACGGCGACATAACGGGACTCCGCGCGGCGCAACTCCGGGAATACCAGATCGTCTTCTTCCAGCTCTTCCTCCTGCTCCAGTCCCGCATCGAACTGGACAATCCCCACATCCAGCAGACGGTTTTCCGCGATGGCGGCATCCTCCACGGTGAGCGGAGTGTAGGCCGTGGTGCGTACCTCGGTGGTGGAACAGCCGACGAGGGTGAGAAGACCCAGAGTCAGGCTGTACAGTGCGCTACGTGCGTGCGAGAAAAACATTTCACTACTCTCCCTGATGAATCGTCATCTTTATTTCTGTGTCTTTTTATATTTCCGATACTCTTCCCAGAGTTTTTCCTGAAGCTCCGGATCAGATTCTCGTATGGCGGCCTCGCGGATCTGCCGGGCCACCACGTCATCGTCATCCCCGGTGGGAATATCCGCCGGCACAACGGCAGCAGTATTGGTGTGGTTGTACTCTCCTTTGCGCCCCTTGGTGGGCAGACCGGGGCCGGTTGCCTGACCACTGGACGTATTTTCTTCCGGGCCGCCGCCAGGTTCACCGCCGCCAGCCGGTGGCGCCGGGGGTAATTCCGCTTCTGCGTCGGCGATCAGGTCCTCCAGGGATTCCCCCGGGGGCGCTTCGTCTTCGGCTGATTCTTCTTCAGCGGAGGCGGGGCGATTGCGCACGTAATCCCGCTCGCGCAGGATCATGCCGTCGTAAGTGGCAATGGTGGTTTCGAACCGACCCTCCAGTTCGGCCACACGCTCCGCGGAACTCATGGGCGCTTCATTGGGCGCGCCGCTGCCGCTTGGCGGGGAGCCGGCGCTGGATGCGCTAGCGGGTGCACCACCGCCGGACTGGCCTCCAGTTGCGGCGGTTGACTGGCCTCCGCTTTGTCCTCCCGCCGGAGAACTGCTGGATGGTGAACTACTTGATGGTGAACTGCTGCTGGCGCTGCTCGGTGCGCCGCTGGCGGAAGCACTGCTGGCGCTACTGCTGGAGGACGCGCTGCTCGCACTCGCCGATGAGCTTGAGGAGGAACTCGAAGACGAGCTTGAGGAGGAGCTGCTACTTGCCGTCTGCTGCTCTTCGGAGAAATCAATCTCATCCGGCGGCTGCCCCTCTTTGTTGGACGAAGGATCCGGCGGCATACGGGATTCATCGGGGCGCTGGTCGGAATCGCTGTACACAGGCGTCGACGGATCTCCGCTGGCTGTGGGTTCGCCGTCACTGCTACTCCGGGAACGGGACTGTCTCGATGATTCCTCTCCGCTGCGTGACGACGTGCTGGACTGCTGGCTGGAGCGGTCACCGGATTCGATACTCGGGAGCGAGCTGTTTGGCTGCGCGCGGCTGCTGGCCGTGGACATGCTCGGGCTGCGGCTGCTGCTCGGGGAGCTGGGCGATGGCATGCTGCTGGCCGTCGACGGGCTCGACGACGGCTGACTGGATGACGACGAGCTGGACGACTGTGATTGCGACTGCGATGAACTCGAAGATTGCGACTGGGACTTGGACTGCTGTGGCTGCGCCGGAGGCTGTTGCTGTGTCTGTTGGTTTTTGCAGCCACTGATGACGGCGGCCAGTACAAATACCGACGCCAGCGTTTGCCAGCGCAGACTATGCGAATGGGGGGATGAATGGGTAAAGCGCTGTGCAATCGTCCGTAATGCCATGGGTCATCTCCTGATGCGTTCACGGGCCGCGGCGAAATCGCAGCGGCCCGTTTTCAGTTATTCGTTCGACAGTTTTTGTCTTTCGAGGTTTGCCTGGCATAAATTATTCGCTGCCAGTTTTTCGCACTGTTACGGGCACTCGTCAGAGTCAAACCAACATCGCTACATCAGTCGAACACGATTCCTTCATTCAAATACAAATTTCTGTACGATGCCGGTGGTCTCGACCGGCTCACCATTTTCAAACCGCGGGCGGAATTTTGCCTTCTGCAATACGTTGCGAACCCGCGAGCGAATACTGACCTTGTCTTCCGGCTTGGCACTGATAATGCGGATGTTGCGCGCCTTGCCGAATGCCGTTACATCGTAGGAAACCGTAACGTAGGAATTTGCCAGTGCCTCGCGGTCTTCTTCCAGGAAAGGCAGAGTGGGCAGAGCCGCGGGGCGCCCGAATATTTCCTCGATTTCCCGGTTGGTGGCGCCATTGTCCCACAGCGCCTGGTAGGCCTCGCCGTAGGTTTCCCGGGCGGAGTGCCACTTATTGAACATCATGTACCAGTCCCCCAGCTCGACCTTGGCCTTGGCGGAAGCCGCGGGCGGTGACGCCGGATTTTTCTGATACACATCCATGATTTTGGTAATCGCCGTTTTACCGGAGCTGAAGCTGTTCATCCGATAATGATCCAGCTGCGCACGCCGGTCCGGGCTTAGATCGCCACCGCCGAAGCTGGTGTTGATCACTACGGCTTCCTGCGGCTCGCCGCTGTAGGTGGCGAGGTAATAGTTGGTGGCTTTGAGGCCGCGCAGGGCATCCACAAGGCGCAGATCATTGGCGCCGAAATTTTGCGAAATGATATCTACCGCCAGTGCGTACAGATTGGTGGCATTGATCAGGTGTTCAAACAGCGTCGCACCTTTTTCATCAATGTACGCCTGCAGGTGCCAGCTGCTCAGCTGATTGATGATCGGCAGCATGCGCGGATCTTTTTCCCCGTAGTTTTTTGCGTGCAGCCAGAACAGATATTCCTGATTGTCGTTGGCATCTTCCCACTGATTCAGCGCGATCTGGCTTTCGATCATGCGCTCGATCATTGGCACCTGATTCAGGGAATAGAGCCCTTCATTGACCCGGTTGATCAGCATCGCGCGGCGGAACTGGCTGATGGCTTCTTCGTGCGCGCCACTGCGCTGCAGGGCATTGCCCAGACCAATCAGCTGTTCGTCTATACCGGCGCCGTAGGCGCCATATTCCGCTTCCATTTCTTCAATGCGATCGCGGTACTCATCGGCTGCTTTCGACGGACGCAGCTGCCGTTTCGGTTTTTCCAGTGGTTTAGAGGCGGCTTCTATATAGGCGGCCGGAGGAGCTTTGGTGTTGTTTACGGCAGCGTCGAGAGCGGATATTTCCTCCGCCGCAACAGGGCCACACAGCAGAGCTGAGGCTGTAAACATCAAGCCGATAGCAATAGCGTTGCTGGTATCTGTCTGTGTCACGGTTGAACCACTTCCAT
This sequence comes from Microbulbifer pacificus, assembly GCF_002959965.1. Taxonomy (NCBI): domain Bacteria; kingdom Pseudomonadati; phylum Pseudomonadota; class Gammaproteobacteria; order Cellvibrionales; family Microbulbiferaceae; genus Microbulbifer; species Microbulbifer pacificus. Next base: position 721,411 of record NZ_PREV01000026.1, on the reverse strand, counting down.
TCCATGTTGTGCCAGGCCCTCCGGCATCCACTGGGTGGACGCGCAGTGAGCGCGAATTCCGCCATCAATCCGACGCTGAATACAGGCGTAACACGTCTGCGACAGCTTCGACTGCGCGGAACTTCTCTCCCTGAAGTGTGGTTCGTTCACTTTCCTGCCGGTTTCCCGGTGTGTTGTCGATATCGACGCTGGGCTTTGGTGCCGGGGGAGCTTTTCAGGTTAAACAATCTTCAACCTGACGCTGGTTTCTCTTGCAATTGGCGAGCACCGCCCATGTATCTCTGAGTATAGCCAACGAATTTTCGCGCTTTACCTCCTCGCGTGGGGTGGGGCGCCAGCGCGTGAAGGCGTGAGAATTTCAGTGGCTGTGGAGGTGGCAACCTGTTCAGGGTTCACTGAGTCTGGCAGTCGTGGGAAGGAGGGGATGGCATTCTCAAACAAGCTGGTGCCAATAATTTCCCGAAAGAGGGAATTACCGCCGCTTGTGAGAGCCTGGGGGCATAGGCCGGTCTAGCTTGTGCGTGAAGATGTCGGACCGCTCATTGGAGGGTTATTCATCTCGCTTGAGTTTTACATCCTAATTTAATTTCTTATTTGTGATAATTGTTGCTTAGGATTCTTGTTTTGTGGTTGGGGAGTTTGGAAAGGGTGCGCTTTAGGGTCATAATTCGCTGGTTAAGCGAAACTGTATAACCGTCTGTGGGAGAGCTTTGTGAGCATAACAATACAACCGGAAGCCATCGCCAGCCTGAGAGGGTTCGAAATGCCGGAAAGGCTGGGTTTTGGAACTGTCATGGCTCCGGTCATGTTTCGCGCCCGCTATCAGGATGGCCGCTGGAGCGACGGCGAGTTGATACCCTATGGCCCCCTGGCACTGGATCCCGCGGCCAAGGTTTTGCATTACGCCCAATCCTGCTTTGAGGGGCTCAAGGCTTATCGCTGCGGCAGTGGCGTCGGTCTGTTTCGCCCCGAACGCAATGCAGCGCGCATGGCGCACTCGGCGACACGGCTGTGTATGCCACCAGTGCCCGAAACCCTGTTTAAAAATGCCGTTCACACCGTGGTGGCGCATTGCGCCGGTCTGGTGCCGGGCAACAGTGGTGAATCCCTCTACGTCCGTCCCTTCCTTATGGGGACTCAGGCAGATCTTTCGGTTACCGCCAGCCGCGCCTATGAATTCTATGTAATTGCCAGTCCTTCGGAAGCCTACCATGCGGGCAATATGCGCCTGTGGGTGGAGCGCGAAGACAGCCGCGCCGCGCTCGGCGGTACTGGTGACGCCAAAGTGGGCGGGAACTACGCGGCCTCGCTGCTTAGTATTTCTCGACTCAAGGCCCGGGGCTACGATCAGTCCCTGTGGCTCAACCCCGGCAACCGCCGCACCGTGGATGAACTCTCCGGGATGAACTTCTTCGCGGTGGTGGACGGCGCGCTGCACACCCCCGCGCTCAACGGCTCGATCCTCGAAGGTGTCACGCGGGAATCACTGCTGACGCTGGCGAATGACATGGGTCTTGAGGTTCAGGAACGGGCCATCGACATCGACGACCTGCTGGAACAGGTGGCTTCCGGCGCCTGTACCGAGGCGTTTGCCTGTGGCACGGCGGCTATTGTCAGCCCGATCAGCGAGTTGGGTGATGGCGAGCAGCGCTATCGACTGGCGCAGGCGCCGGGGCCGATTGCGACGCGCTTGCGGCAGATGTTACTGGATATTCAGGAGGGCAGGGCGGAAGACCGCTTCGGCTGGATGCAAATGGTGCAGACAGCCAGATTCTGACGTCGATCTACACCAATTCCTTTTTTGCGAAAAAAATACCGGCGGATTTCTTTGTGCCCCTGCTGATAATTGCGACGGCACAAATTGATCGAGTGATTCGGTAGCACTCTTCGAAATGCGGTTGTTTCCAGCGGAAACGGCCGCGTTTTTATTTTTACCATTTGCGATCCCCGCGTTGACTTGCATGACCGAGGTGTTACAACTTGATCGAGCCCGGGAGGCATTCCACTAACGCGCTGGTTAGTGCGAGCCAGCACCGGGCTGGTGGCCGCGCAAATCCGCCCGGCAGACTGCAAGCAGGCGCCTGAAGGCGCAGAAAACAAGAAACTGGAACTGTTGGGAATGGCCTTTGGCGGTATCCCTCACTTTGACAAGTAGTATCCAGATCAATTTGAGACACAGGAGTCTGTGGCTCCTGAAAGGCTCTCCCTCGCGGCCACAAGCCGTGTAGTTCCTCGCGAGTGAGGAGAATGGGAATGCTGAATCATCTCTATGGCCTGATGGTACAACCTCGCAGACAATGGCGCGAAATTGCCGGGTTGTCTGAAAAAGGGCTCAATCGTCAGGTACCTTACGTCATTGTTCTGGCTCTGCTGCCGGCACTCTGCTGGTATTTCGGTACCACGGAAATCGGCTGGAATATAGGCAGCGGAGGGCAGGTTCGCACGCTGACCAGTAACAGCGCACTTTCTTTAGTGGCGGTGTTCTACGTCACCATGATTCTGTCGGTGATTGCCGTCGGTTACTTTATCCACTGGATGGCGAAAACCTATGGGGCAAAAACCCACCCGATGAAGGGAATGGTCATTGCCGGGTTTACCGCCACACCCATTTTCGTTGCCGGCGCTGCCGGTCTTTACCCGATCCTCTGGCTGGACATCCTTCTGGCGACCGTGGCTGTCGCCTACGCGGTCTACCTGTTGTATGTGGGAATACCCATCGTGATGAATGTGTCCGAGGAGCGGGGGTTTCTGTTCGCCAGTGCGGTTGTGACGGTTTGCCTGGTGATGGCGGTGGTGGTGATGGTGTCCACCGTACTGTTCTGGAGCTTTGTGGCGGCACCGGTATTCCAGCACTGAAATAGCGCCTGCGGGCCAGTTTGCCGGGGAGAATCTTCGTTCCGGTTATTGGTGACCCGTGCGGGGAAAGACCGCGCGGGTTTCTGGCTGCCCGATGGTCCGCTGATCCCCCTTCATCCTCCAGATTTCCGAAGGCGCGCGACCATTGGGTCGGGCGCCGTCTGGTTAAAACGAGACGGAGTTCCGTTTTAGCGGTTGCTGCCTTTCTGACCATTGGATACTATCCGGCTAGCGGCAGTCGCCATTTTTTTCGCCCCGAAATTGGTACATCCGTGCTAAGTGGGACGAAAAGCATTTTCTTGGTCATAAATGGTGGTCTTTGTGGCGCTGATCGGGGTTGCCGGTGATGCAATCCATTCGGTGTTGGTTCGAGCCGTATATGTCCGACACATAACAGTAAAAACAATCAAATAAGGAAAGCGGGAGAATCCATGAAAGCACCAGTCAAGTTGGGCGTTGCGTTAATTGCCGCGCTGGCGGCAGCCTGTTCCCAGGACAACGGCCGTAGCGGTGGAGGGCAGGAAGTCTCCGCGGCGTCCGCGGATTTCCAGAAGCAGCTGCTCAAGCAGCTGATCCAGGCGCAGCCTGGCGATATCATCGAAATTCCTGAAGGTCACTATCAGCTGAACCGCAGCCTGTCTCTGAACGTGGACGGCGTGACCATTCGCGGTGCAGGTATGGACAAAACCGTGCTGTCCTTCAAGGATCAGATCCAGGGCGCGGAAGGTCTGCTGGTCAACGCCAGCGACTTTACCCTCGAGGATCTGGCCATCGAGGACACCATCGGCGATGCGCTGAAGGTGAACGAAGGCAAGAACATCATCATTCGCAATATCCGCGTGGAGTGGACCAACGGCCCATCCACCGAGAATGGCGCCTACGGTATTTACCCGGTACAGACTGAAAACACGCTGGTGGAAGGCAACGTGGCCATCGGTGCCTCCGACGCCGGCATTTATGTGGGCCAGTCCCGCAATGTGATCGTGCGTAACAACCGCGCCGAGTTCAATGTCGCCGGTATCGAGATCGAGAACACCATCGGCGCAGATGTGTACGACAACATCGCCACCAACAACACCGGCGGTATTCTGGTATTCAACATGCCGAACCTGCCGCAGCCTGGTCACAGCACTCGCGTGTACAACAACAAGGTGTACAAGAACAACACCGAGAACTTCGGTCACGAGGGTACGCCAGTTGCCGCTGTACCGGCCGGTTCTGGTGTAGTGATCAACTCCAATGACTACGTGGAAATTTTCAACAACGAGATTTCCGATAACGATACGGCCAACGTGATCGTGAGCAGCTACTTTGCCGCCGGTTACTACAGCGACAAGTCCACCCAGGAAAACTTCGACCCCTATCCGGAAGGTATCTACATCTACAACAACACCTTTACCGGTGGCGGTACTTCTCCCGACCACATGGAGCTGAAGGCGCTGAAGATTGCAAAATTCGGCCTCACCGGCAGCCTGCCCGATGTCATGTGGGACGGTGCCGTGGACAAGAAAAAAATGGTAGACGGCAAACTGCCAGATGATCTGAAACTGTGCATCGAAAACGAAGGTGTTGGCATCATCAACGTCGATGTGATGAACAACTACAAGAACATCACCACCGATATTTCTCAGCACCACTGCAGTCTGAAAAAACTGCCGCAGATCGTGCTCGACTTTGACAGCAAGCAGGAAAAACCTCAGGAAGAGCAACACGCAGCTAACGAGGTAACTGATGCGTAAACTCTGTTGGGGCGCGGTGCTGGCCCTGATGCTCACGGGGTGCGGTGCACCCCGTGAGGCAGTCACCATCCATGAGCGCAATGCCGTTCCAGACAACCTGAGCGAATGGCATGTGGTGGAGGCCATCGACGGACAGCTGTCGCTCAACGATCGGGTCACTCCCTACGACCTCAACACCGCGTTGTTTACCGACTATGCGCACAAGCTGCGCACGGTGTGGATGCCGGAGGGAACCAGTGCAGCGTACGGTGAAGACGACTTCGACTACCCGGTGGGTACCATCATCAGCAAAACGTTTTACTACCCGCTCGCGGCGGATGGCAGTGTGCTGAATACCGATGACTACGCGCAGGATTTCGCCGGCAGTGGCCTTAACCTGAAAAAGGTAAAGCTGATTGAAACACGACTGTTGGTGAAGCGTGCGGACGGTTGGCAGGCATTGCCCTATGTGTGGAACGACGCGCAGACCGATGCTGTACTGGAAATCGCCGGAGATGCCAAGCGCTTGCAGCTGGTGGGTACGGATGGCAGCAGCGAGGGTTTCACCTATGTAGTGCCGGATGCCAATCAGTGTTCCGGTTGCCACGCCGACAACCATACCCAGAAGGCCGTGCGTCCCATCGGTCCCCGTGCGCGTCACCTGAACAAGGATTACGCCTACCAGGAGGGAACGGAAAACCAGCTGCTTTACTGGCAGCAGGTGGGCTTCCTGAGTGGGTTGCCGGAACTGGCCCAGGTGCCGCATAACGTGGATTACAAGGATAAGACGGCGTCACTGGAAGAGCGCGCGCGTTCATACCTCGATATCAACTGCGGCCACTGCCATAACCCGGCGGGAGCGGCGGATACCTCTGGGCTGATGTTGTACGGCGCGGAAAGTGACAGGCGCCGTCTGGGGGTATGCAAACCGCCGGTCGCGGCGGGCACGGGTTCTGGGGATCGCCTGTTTGCTATCGTGCCCGGTAGCCCGGATGAGTCCATTCTCAACTTCCGGGTGGAGTCCACCTCTCCCGGCGCGATGATGCCGGAGCTCGGTCGCAGTCTGGTACACAAAGAGGGAACCGAGCTGCTCAAGGAGTGGATTGCCTCCATGCCCGGAAATTGCAGCTGATATCTCCTGCTTTTATAGCGTTCGACGGCGGGACTCACCGCCGTCGTTTTTCATCTGATTGTTATACCCTTCAACGCGTGTCCGTCAGCCAATCTGCCGCTCCCAAGGCGGCGGGATGAAACCCCGGATACAGCATATCCAGTAGGCCGCTGGTTTCATCGGCGTGCTGTCGCTCATAGTCCTCCAGCAGTGCGACATAGGTGCGGTAACGCGCCTGAATCTTGCGAACATAATCGTAGGGTTCTCTTCCGCGTGCGTAACCGAATCGCGCCTTTTCATAATATTTTTTTTCTGACAGCAGCAGCATCGCGTTTTCAACATTGTCGAACCAGACCCTGCGATCCCAGCCTTTTTCTTCCGCGAGATCCTGAGCATCGTACACATGCCCGAGTCCGGCATTGTAGGCGGCGAGGGTGAACCACATCATGTTTTCCGGGCTGATGCCTTTGTCTTCAAATTTTCGATGCAGCCACTCCAGATATTTCATGCCGGCCCGGACGCTGGTTTCCGGATCGAACAGATTTTTTTCTCCGACCTGTTTGCCGGTATCGGGCATGACCTGCATCAATCCGCGGGCCCCCACCCAGGATTTTGCCTTCGGATTGAACGTGCTTTCCTGGAACATCTGTGCCACGACAAGCCGCCAATCAAAGTCAAATTCTTCCGCATATTTTTTGACGTGCTTGTCAAAGGGGGAGATGGTGCCATCCGCGTTCAATTCGTTGATTTCCGGACGGGTCTTCTTCGGCGCATCGAAGTATTTGGTGTAAAGAATCTTGCGTAGTTTCTTGGTGCTCCTCTTATCGAAGAACTTGTTGATTGCTTTGAGCAGCTCCGGATTGTTCTCGCGCACCATCCAGGCGTAGATGTTGTCATGTTGTTCCAGGTCGATCAGCTCGACGATATTATTTCTCCAGGCGTGCTCCAGCTTCAGGGAGACGTTGTCCGCAATGGCGAGGTCGTATTCCTTATCCGCAACTCGATCGATGACCTGCTGTATATTCAGTTCTTCCGGAGCCAGTTCAATTTTGACCTCCGGCACTTTCTTTTTCAGCTCCATGGCCACATCGTAGTGGCTGCTGGAATGGCGGACATAAATGGTGCGACCCGCCAGATCGTCAAGGCTATCGAGCTTGTCATCATCTCTTCCCACAATGACAACGCGCTCCTGCATGTAGGGGCGGCCGAAATCCATTCCCGCGTTGTCACGACGTTCGGTTATGGAAAGCAGGCTGGCCGCGATATCCGCCTTTCCATCCCTGATCATATTCAGAAGGTCTGCGTGTGAGGGGGCGACCACAATTTCCAGGCGCAGGTCCTGGTACTTGGCAAAAGCTTCTGCGAGTTCGAATTCATAACCCATGATCCGACCTTTCCACATGTAATAGGTCCCGGGGTGATTGCGGGTCAGGATGCGGATGTAGCCTCGTTCCTTGATCTTGTCCAGATCCCCGATCGATCGTTCCACAGACCGGGTGAGCTTGCTCTGGCGCACAAAATCATTCACCGCTTTGGTAAGCTCCGGTGAATTCTTGCGCATGGCCCAGGCTGTCTGTCGCTCCTTGGGAAACACAAAGTTTTTCTTCAGGTTTTCCAGAAACTGGGTTGCCATGTCGTAAGTCTGCGTCTCGACAATGGTGTAATCGATCAGACTTTCCGAGACATTCACGAGTAATTCGACATAATTTTTTTCCACAATAACCAGTTCAATTCCAGGGTATTTATTTACGAATGCCTGTGCGGCATCCACATAGGCGGTGCCTTTTGTTACGTAAATTTTCTTGCCTGTTACATCCTTTTCCTCGCTCAGTGGAGGAGAGTCTTCGCGAGAGACGAGGATGAGCTGGGTATTTGCTATGGGTGTGGAAAAATCCACGCGTTGCTCGCGAGCCTCGGTGATCAGCATATTGTTGGTTATGATGTCGCCTTTCCCCGCTTCCAGCAGTGGTATCAGCTGATCAAAGTGTTCCGCGTAGAGGACCACGGGTTCCACGCCCAGGTGCGCGGCGAGGCGGCGGGCTTCGTCAATTTCGATATCCTGCTGGGTGGCGGCGCGATGCAATGAATCCGTGTTGGTGATATCAACGAGAATCCTCAGCTTTCCACGTTTTACGATCCCATCGAGATCGCCGGACTCCTGATAGTTTTTAAATGCGTTGACAGGAAAGCCGGAGGTCGTCTCTGGTGGCCATTGTGCTTCGGGGCGCAAATCCCCCTTCTTTGCCGGTTCCAGGGCTGCTTCCTTACCGTCTTCGGGAATTTGCGCTTGCGGCTGGTCGGTCGGGACTTCCGTGGTGGCGTCGACAGGTTTGGAGGAATTCTCCGTCGCTGGGGGCTCGGGTGCTGGCGCTTGTGTTTCTTTTTCGCACGCTACGGTGATCGGAAGCAGGACGACCATACAGCAGAGCAGTCGGTGGAGGGCACGAAAATCCATGGTACTTCTTCAATACATCCGATGTGATTCCTAACAGTTTAGTTGCTTGGACGTGCTGGCTGACCACTAAAGCCTAAGTCACTGGTGGGAGGCGGGAATGGGATGCGTCTATTTGACTGCCACTTCCGAAGTGGAGGAGGAAAGTGGATGGCGGATGCGCCGGGGTGAAAATTGTGGGATGGCGGTGAAGGGATGTCCGCGCATGATGACGGGACAGTCTGATAGGTCGACCGTCACCGCCAGCATGGTAAGTGGCGCAATATATGGGGGGAATCAGGCGGTTTGGGATTCCACCAGCTGATCCTCGCTGCGTTCCTCCCGTACAGAGGGAATCAGCCCTTTTATCATCATGGTAATCGTCCGCTCGAGAAGCGGTGATTCAATAGAAACCGCGCCGCACAACACCTGGAATTCCAGATTCAGAATAGTGCCATGAACAATCTGGGCGGCGGCTGAGGGGTCTGCCACTTGCAGTAATTCAAAAAATTCCACGATCATTCTTTCTGTGGACTGGTTGGCCATGCGGACGGCGCGGGTCAGCTGGTCGTTGCGCAATGCTTCATTTTTGAAGGCCAGTTCCACTACCCGGTGATCGCGGCTTGTTGCCTGGGCACGAATATGTGAGAGCACAAAACGCGTCAGCTGCTGGATCAGCTGGCGGCGTCCGGCGGGCGAGGCAAGCTGCTCCGGCGTCAGCTGTCGTGCGGCGGCGAAACTTTCCTCCTGGAGGCCCCGGGTCTGATCAATATTCTGTTCCACAAAAAAAGTGAAGGCATCGCTGATCAGATCGTTTAAATCCTTGAAATAGTAAGTGGTCGCAGCGAGAGGGACGGCTGCTTCCTTGGCAACCGCACGATGGCGGATGCCACGGATTCCTTCTTTCACGATAAGGCGCAGAGTGGCCTCAAGAATGGCTTTGCGGCGCTGACGGCTGTCGGTGCGCTGGGCTTTGCGCCCTTGATAGACCAGTTCAGACTTTCCATTGTCCAACGTCATGGCGAGGTTAATTCCTTTACGGCAGTGAGCGGAGTGCTATCGGCAATCAGGTAAAACGGGATCCGGATAAAAATAGCGTGGTAAAAAAAATTGGGGCGATATTGCCTGTACACAGTATTCCGCTCTCAGAATGTTCGGGTCTTATCGTTGTGCAATGAGTCTAACGAATGTTGCCGACGCATTACCATGAATAGATTCGACCGGTGAGCCATTCTGGAACGGCCGCGCTATTTTAGCGATGTGCCGTACAGTGACTAGCAAGGAATTCTGGTTTGTGAGGTAAATCCCATTACATTTCATTACAGCCGGAAATTTACTGAAGAATGCTTCGAAAATTCCGTAATTGGTTGGGCCCGGCGGAAAAATTGGTTTGGATTGACGGGGATAATTGGTCATGAAAATACCGGCGCTTTGGCCGGCATTTTATGGGGGCAGCGGGACACTCAACGCAACGATGTCAGCTGATACCCTTCTCTTAAGGGGGGCGTCAGAAATTTCTAAGCGTGGGACGGTCGAGTTACTGTATTTTACCGGTGGTCCTCACCCGCTTGCTGCCGGTCACTACGCTGGCCTGAGCCTTGCGGCGCTTCTCTGCACTCGCGTCGATAGCGTTCTTGGCGGCAATCAACAGTCCCGCTACCAGAAATGCGCCCGGGGGTAATACCGCGACCAGAAAGCCCGAATAATCCTGCCCGAGTACCGGCAGTGTCCAGTTTGCCGCCATGGGGCCGAGCAGTAAGTCCATGTCGCTGAAGAGGGTGCCGCGGCCGATGATTTCCCGCGCTGCGCCAATCACAATCAGTACTGCGCTGAATCCTGCGCCCATCATCAGGCCGTCCAATAACGAGGGCAGCACGGGATTTTTACTGGCGAACGCATCGGCTCGGCCCAGAATCGCACAGTTGGTCACGATCAGCGGAATAAAAATGCCCAGCACCAGGTAAAGTTCGTAGGTAAAGGCCTTCATCAGCAGTTCGGCACAGGTTACGAAGGTGGCGATGATCATCACCGAGGCGGGGAGGCGCACGGTTTCCGGCATCTGATGCCTGACCAGGGAGACTGCCAGGTTGGAGCAGGCCAGTACCGCAGTGGTGGCGAGGCCGAGACCGATGGCATTGACCACGGAGCCGGTCACTGCCAGCAGCGGACACAGGCCGAGAAGCTGGACCAGCGCGGGGTTGTTCTTCCACAGGCCATTGTGGGTAATTTCGCGGTAGCTCGGGGTGGCCATCAGTTGTTCTCCCCCTGGTCCTGCTGTGGCTGTTCAACCGGCGGTGGTTCTACTTCTACGGCGCGTTTGGACACCGGCGCGCTGAAGATCGCGTTCTGATGCTCGGCGACAAAGTCGAGAACGGTACGTACCTGCTTGACAACCGCCCGCGGGGTGATGGTGGCGCCAGTGAACTGGTCGAAGGCGCCGCCGTCCTTCTGTACCTTCCACATGTCCCGACCCGGATTGTCCAGAGACTTGCCGTTGAACGACAACACCCAGTCACTTTTCTTTACTTCCACCTTGTCCCCAAGGCCGGGCGTCTCGGCGTGGTTGGTGATTCGCACGCCGGCGATCGAGCCATCGCGATTGACCCCCACCAGCATCTGGATCGGCCCGGAGTAACCGTCCGGTGCCACGGTGGGAACAATCACCGCGTCGATGGCGCCATCGCTCTGCCGAGCCAGATTGATATCGCCGCCCTGTTTCAGTCCGAGCATCGCCCAGTACTGCTTGGGGATGGGGTAGGTGTCCACCAGCAGGTCGTTGCTGTGACGGTCAATGGGGAGGATCTCCAGCAAGGCTCTCGCGGATGCCTCGCGAATGGCCCGCTCAATGGGCTCTTTGGTGGTGATCTGGGTGACCGCGAGGGTGCCGGCTGTCACTAGTGCGAACAACGCCAGTACCGTCGCATTCATACCGATGGAGCGCGTCAGCATTACTGTTCCTCCAGGTCGGTTGCCTTGCGTGCGGCCTTGTGACCGTAGGTGCGTGGCAGGGTGTAGTTGTCGATAAACGGCGCGGCAAAGTTCATCAGCAGCACTGCGAAGGCTACAGCATCCGGGTAGGCGCCCCAGGCGCGGATCACGAACACCAGCAGGCCGACGCCGGTCCCAAAAATGAAGCGCCCCTTATTGCTGGTACAGCCGCTCACCGGATCGGTCACGATAAAGAACGCGCCGAGCATGGTGGCGCCGGAGAACAGGTGCAGCAGAGGTGAGCCCTCACTCAGGGAGCTGCCGCCATCGTAAAAGGCCAGGGACAGCACTGCGAGCGTTGCGAGCATGGCCACTGGCGCGTGCCATGTGATCAGGCGGCGGAACAGCAGGAATACTCCACCCAGCAGGAAGCCCACATTGGCCATCTCCCAGCCGAGTCCCGCGAGGGTACCGTGATTGAACACCGGTTCCATCTCGTACAGTTGGGTGAGGATGGTGGACTTGTTGTGGCGCACGATTTCCAGTGGCGTGGCACGGGTAAAGCCGTCCACATTCATGTTGCCAAAGATCAGTGCGAAGGTTTCATCCAATCCCGGCGCGCCCTGGATCAGCTCCGCCGGCCCGGCCCAGCGGGTCATCTCCACCGGAAAGCTGATCAACAGCACCACGTAGCCCACCATGGCGGGGTTGAATGGGTTATAACCCATACCTCCGTAGAGCTGCTTGGCGAGCACAATGGCGCTGGCACTGCCGATGACCGGAATCCACCAGGGACAGTAGGGGGGCAGGGCGATGCCCAGCAGCAGGGCCGTGACCAGTGCGCTGTAGTCTTTCAGATAAAAGCCTGCGGGCCGGCTGCGCAGCTTCATCACCGCCGCTTCACAGGCCAGGGCGGTGGCCGTACACAAGGCAATGTTGAACAAAACCCCGGGGCCAAAGTAGATCACCAGCGCCAGCACGCCGGGGATAGTGGCCGCAGCCACCTGCAGCATCACCATGGACGTGCTTTGACCTGAATGGGCGTGGGGAGATGTGATTCGCATCAGGGACATGGTATTTCTCTGTTTTCCCTTGCTTCAGTCCTGCTCGCCGGCCTGACGTTGTTTGTCCGCCAGTTTTTCCTGCAGCTTGGCAAGTGCGCTCTCAAACGCGGCGGTGTTGGGATCGTCTTCACTGCGGGCCTTTGTCAGCCGCGCGCTGGCTTTTTCCACCCGCGACTTCAGTGCTTCGATTTCCGCGGTAAGCTTCTGCTCCGGGCTCATGCTGGCTCGTGCGGCGGCCGCGGCCCTGGCCTTCTCGATGGCAGCGCTCGCAGCGGATGATGAAGCACCGGCCACGGCGAGTTTGTCTCCGGTAATTGAGGGTTCCGGCGCGTGTTTCGCGGCGGGTTCCCGGTTACTGACCTCAAGGGGGTGCGCCGCAACCTGCTTCTCGGCTTCCGCGAGCTTGTCGCGGGCTTCTTTCAACTTCAGTTCAGCGGTTTTCAGCTGGGCTTCCAGCTGCGGGCGCTGTGTGTCATCGGCGTCCGCCAGCTTCTGCTGCATCCGCTCGACCCGGTGCTCGGCACTGGTGAGCGTGCGCTGGGCGCGGGCCAGCACCTGTTCCGGCGCGGCCTGTTTGGCTTTTACCCGGGCGAGCGCCGCGGCCACCACATCGGCCTCCTGCCTGGCGGCTTGGGCTTCCTGGCTGTCGGCATTCTGTTCGCGCAGTTTGCGCGCTTCCTCGGCCGCCTTCTTGCGCTCGAGACGCTTGGCCTCCTTTTCCTGCTCCGCCCTTTCCATACGCAGCTTGCGGTACTCGAAACGCTCGCGGGCGCGATCGGCCTTTTCCTTTTCCGCGCGCGCCTCGCGGATGTCACCCTTGGCGGCGCGATAGTATTGCACCAGTGGAATGCTCGACGGGCAGACATAGGAACAGGCGCCGCACTCGATGCAGTCAAACAGGTTGTAGGCCTGCAACTTGTCGCGGTCTTCCGCGCGCGCATACCAGTACAGTTGCTGCGGCAACAGGCTCGCCGGGCAGACCTCGGCGCAGAGACCGCAGCGGATACAGGCCTGAGCCGGCGGTGGCGGCGGCAGCTCCTTGTTGGTGGGGGCGAGGATACAGTTGGTGGTTTTCACCACCGGCGCGGTTTCGTCTGCGATGGTGTATCCCATCATTGGTCCGCCGATCACAATGCGCTGCAGCTTTTTACGGTCTAGGCCATGGCATTCAAGGATATGGCGAATGGGGGTACCGAGCGGCACCTCGATATTCCGCTGATGACTGAGGGACTCACCCACCACCGTGGTTACCCGACTGATCAGCGGCTCGCCAAACCGGACAGCGCGGTAGACGGCACGTGCCGTACCCACGTTCTGGCACACGATACCTACATGTGCCGGCAGCCCCTCGTTTGGCACCTCGCGCCCGGTGAGAATCTGGATCAGCTGCTTTTCACCGCCAGAAGGGTACTTGGTGGGGAAGACCACTACATGGAAGCGGGTGCCCTCCGCGGCCTGCTTCATCGCGGCGATGGCTTCCGGTTTGTTGTCTTCGATGCCGATCAGCACCCGCTCCGGCTGGTCCAGCAGGTGAGCAAGGATCTCCACTCCACCGATGATCTCTTCCGCGCGCTCGCGCATCAGCATATCGTCAGCGGTGATGTAGGGCTCACACTCGGTGCCATTGATGATCAGGGTGTCGATTTCCGCGCTGCCGCGGGGGGTCAGCTTCACCGCTGTAGGAAAGCCCGCGCCCCCCATGCCCGCAATGCCGCAGTCGCGGATTCTTTCCAGCAGCTCATCGTGATCGCACCCGGCGTAGTTTTCCAGCGGAGTGAGCGCACACCATTCATCGCGACCGTCGGTGCGGATCTGGATACAGTCCGTTTCCATACCTGAGGGGTGTGGTACCGCCATGGGCTCGATGGCCACCACTTTGCCAGATGAAGGGGCGTGTACCGGGCAGCTCACCGGGCCATCCGCCTCGGCGATTTTCTGGCCTTTCAATACCTGGTCGCCAAGCTTCACCAGCGGTATGGCGGTGGCGCCGATGTGCTGGTTGAGTGGCACAATCAAATCGGCCGCCAGCGGAATACTGCCGATGGGTTCACCGGTAGACTGGTGCTTGTTCTCCGGTGGATGGATGCCGCCGTGGAAATCGTTGATCTTTAACTCGCGGGACAGGTCGCGGGCTTTTTCGCTGGCAATCAGGTGTGCCTCGCGGGCCGCGCGGCGCTCGCTAGCGCTCATTCTTTCTTCGGTGTGGCTCATGCGGCACTCCGGTCATCGGTGTGCAGTTCAGGTCTGTCACTGGCGATCAATTGGATGCCGTCTTTGGGTTTGCTCGGGTGCCAGCGTTGCAGCGTGACTTCCAATGGCACCATATCGATACAGTCCACCGGGCAGGGTTCCACGCACAGGTCGCAACCGGTGCACTCATCCACGATCACCGTATGCATCTGCTTGGCGGCTCCGACAATGGCATCCACCGGGCAGGCCTGGATGCACTTGGTGCAGCCGATGCACTCCGCTTCGCGGATAAACGCTACCTTTTTGACGTCTTCCACACCGTGCTCGGCATCCAGCGGGACCGCTTCCACATCCAGCAGGTTCGCCAGTTCGTTGATGGTGGCCTGGCCGCCGGGAGGGCACTTGTTGATGGCCTCACCATTGGCGATAGCCTCAGCGTAGGGGCGGCAACCCGGGTGGCCGCACTGGCCGCACTGGGTCTGCGGCAGCAGGGCGTCGATCTGGTCGACGATGGGATCGCCTTCCACCTTGAAGCGCACCGCGGCAAAGCCCAGCAGGGCACCGAATATCAGGGCCATACCGCCGAGAATCAGCAGTGGCGTGGAAACATCCGACAACCAGTCCATCGTCGCCCCCCTTACACCAATCCGCTGAAGCCCATAAACGCCAGGGACATCAGCCCCGCCGTCATCATCCCGATGGCCGCGCCCTTGAAGGGCTTGGGTACATCCGCCACCGCCAGACGCTCGCGCATCGCGGAGAACAGGATCAGTACCAGTGAAAAGCCCACCGCAGCGCCGAAGCCGTACAGGGTGGACTGCACAAAATTGTTCGCCTTCATGGTGTTCTGCAGCGCCACACCCAGAACCGCGCAGTTGGTGGTGATAAGAGGAAGGAAGACCCCCAGCACCCGGTACAGCAGCGGACTGGTCTTTTCTATGAACATGCGTGCGAACTGCACCACCACCGCGATCACCAGAATGAAGGAAATAGTGCGCAGATACTCCATCCCGAAGGGTTCGAGCAGGTAGGTATTCACCAGGTAGGAGCAGATCGCCGCCAGAGTCAGTACAAACGTGGTGGCCCCCGCCATGCCGATGGCCGTCTCCAGCTTGTTGGAGACCCCCATAAACGGGCACAGGCCGAGGAACTGCACCAGCACATAGTTGTTCACCAGAATGGTGGAGAGCAGGATGACGGTAAATTCGGTCATAGGCGTTCCGTTCGGGCCATCGCACTGACCCCGGGTACTGGATTGACGCAGGTCAAAAATTGGGCGCCGGTCAATGCAAGACTAGCAAGCCGCCAGGCAAGGGCACTTGCGGACTACTGGCGACAGGCGACGCATTGCTTGAAATTCGGGGCGGTATTATGGGGGAGCGCCGGAGGGGCATCAACAATGACTGGCCCGGAGCCGCCTCTGTGGTGCAGGCTCCGGGTGGCGTGACTGATATATGGGGCCCGCTCAACGACCGGGTGCTGCGTAGCGGTGTTTGTCGTACTCGAGAATGGTGATGCCGTCCTTGTCCACATCCGCTGGCCACTTTAAGGGGGCACACTCGGGGCTGACACTGAGATTCGGGCAGGTTTTACGGATTTCCGCGAGCTCGGCTTCCAGCTGGGGAGAGGGGGTAAGCTGGATGCTGCGGATAATGTTGTCGATCAGGTTCTGCATGGGTTTTGGATCGATTTTCTGGTCTTTTTCTTCTTGAGAGCCAGCACAGGCTTGGCGGTATGAAAAGTGAATATGGATCAGCTTGTCATGGGATACAGGGAAAAACACTTTGCGGTAGCGCGCCCCGGAAGTGACTGTCTCCCGAACGTCAAATTGCACTGCAGGTACCGGCAGTATTCGAATTGGTTTCCAGTCGATGGGGGATTGGTAATACGGAGTGCTTTGGGCTTCGTCGTGAAGCTCGTGCCCCCAAACCGCTGAAAGGTAGCCCAAGACCCCGTTTTCAAAACCATTGGGGTGCAAAAAATTGAGTTTGCTATTCGGCTTGGCCAGATTCAGGCCTTCGATGTGAAAATTCACCTGCCCCATGAATCCACTGAACCAGGGGCCGTAAAAAGCCCATTTCCGATTGCCGATGGGTGCGTGCTCCCAACTTTGGCTGGGCATTGAATTAGTACTGTGAGCATGTCCGATAAGTGCTTCCACGTCCTTGACGATTCTCAGCTCTTCGGCACTTTCATTTCGCATGGGTTGGTGTTTGGGGAGATCTATCCCAAGTAGCCCTTGCGGTAGACGAATGACGACGGGTCGCGCGTTTCCAATCGCTGGGCCACGGGGGACACAAGTGCCTTCAAATTCTCTTAATTTGAGAGAAGAATTTTTAATAAGGTCGAGCATCAGAATTTACTTTTCAATCTGTCATGGTATTTAGGTAGCCATGCCCTGATCATGGCATTACCCATTTCTCCTATACCAATTGCAGTGGCCGCTGCCGCACCAAGTGCGGTAAGAAATGCGGCCGCGGAAGCCGGGGCGCTGACCGAAAGTCCGGCGGTTGCGGCCAGAGTCCCCATAAACGCCCCAGCACCCTGCAGACTTCTAGCATGCTCAAGGACGTCTGCAGATGCCTTGGAAAGACTGTAATTTTTCTTTTCGTAGCGCAGGCGGTTAAGAATAACTTCCAGCTGATCCCGGTTGCCAACATAATTCAGAATATCAGTACTGCTGAATTTTCGGTCGAAATTCAGGCCTGCCGCCTGTGCTGCTTTATAGGCAATATTAGGTGATGTGGTAGGGTTGACCAGAAACACATAGTGCTGCTTTAGCAGAATATTCTGGTCGGCAAGGATTTTCATGGCCTGGGTTAATACTGCGGAGCCGCCGAACTCAGAAATCCAGCGTACTCCCTTGATTTCACGTGCGTCATACATGGTTTTCGCGAGCAGGATTGAAGATTCATGAATTTTCTGATTTTCCAACGGCCGAATAGCATCCCTGTAGTTGCGAAGGCTGCCGAGTGTCCGTTTGCTTGGCGTGTAATGCAAGTCGAAGCCTTCGCTGTCAATAGTCACCCCGCCTCCGGACAATGAAGAGGAAGATATTCTGTTGGCGGATGTGCCAGCTGCAGTACCTGGATCTTCATGATTGCTATCACAAACGGAAATGACCCGATGCTTATCGGGTTCAATCTTGCCGCTCTTCCTTAGCTTAGCCAGCCATTCGCCCGCCACTTTTTTTGCACTATAAAGGCCGGGCTTTAGCTCTCTATCAATCAACTCCCCATAATTCAGATCCGCCTCAAAAAACAGAATCCGGAACCCATCTCTCTCCAGTTTCTCTACTGTCACCTTGCAACCCGGCAGGATCATTACAAACTCTTCTGTACCACCTTTGTTCATGGCGCTGGGTTTGATAAAGATATTGTTCTGGTGCAGGCGGCCTGAAGCCAGCTGATTGATTGCGTTGACGGTGATCTGGGCCCAGTGGTTGCCGCGGCGGGCAAGTTTGACCAGTTCGTGGTAGATGGGCTCTGCCTGGGGAGTGACTGTGACGGGTTTGCCGGAGTGATTGCCGGCGATACGCAGTTCGCGCTTAATGGGAGTGTTGGAAAACATCCGCTGTTTCCTTTTGATCAAGTGCTGGAACAATGCTCGTTGAAATCCGATTTCGAGCCTGTGCCGGAGTCTATCGAATCGAGTCTGCTGTATCTACTGATTACGTCCTGTTTTGGTGGGTAAATCTGCTTGGAGAAAAAAATTAAATTGGTACGATAGGCCCAAATTATTGGCCTTCAGGAAATGCATTCGAATGTCTTGTGGAAATCTCAAAATTGTTCTGGATAATTTGGCCGGGCCAGAAATCGCGGCTTTTTTACAGGCCCATATCGACGATATGCGCGCGACCTCGCCTCCTGAAAGCAAACACGCGCTGGACCTGGACGGACTGCGCCATCCGGAGATTACCTTCTGGTCAGTGTATTGTGACGGTGCTCTGGTCGGCTGCGGGGCACTGAAAGAACTCTCGGCAGTCCACGCTGAGATAAAATCCATGCGCACCGGCGCGGATGCGCGGGGCAGGGGTGTTGGCAGTGCTATGTTGCAGCATCTCATTGAAGAGGCGAAAAGGCGAGGATATACACGTCTGAGTCTCGAAACCGGTTCGATGGCATTCTTCAGGCAAGCGCATCGTCTGTACCAGCGCTTTGGCTTCGAGCCCTGTTCTCCGTTCGCCAACTACAAAGAAGACCCGAACAGCCTGTTTTTAACGCTCGCCCTTTAACTGCCCGATTCCGCCCCAAAACTAAGGTGGATCTCACGGGAAACATCAGGAGTCGTTTCAATGTCTGACAACAACTACACGCCCCCAAAGGTCTGGAAGTGGGATGCGGAAAGCGGCGGCCAGTTCGCCAATATCAACCGTCCCATCGCTGGTCCCACCCATGACAAAGAGCTGCCCGTGGGCAAACACCCCATGCAGCTCTACTCACTGGCCACACCCAATGGCGTGAAAGCCACCATCATGCTGGAAGAATTGCTGGAACTGGGGCACGAAGGCGCTGAGTACGACGCTCACCTGATCCGCATCATGGAAGGCGACCAGTTCAGCAGCGGCTTCGTCGACATCAACCCCAACTCCAAAATCCCCGCTCTGGTGGACCACAGTACCACCCCGCCAATCCGTGTATTCGAATCCGGTTCCATCCTCCTGTATCTGGCGGAAAAATTCGGCGCCTTCCTCCCGCACACCCCGGAACAGCGCACCGAAACCCTCAACTGGCTTTTCTGGCAAATGGGTGCCGCGCCATTCCTTGGCGGCGGTTTTGGCCACTTCTACGCCTACGCACCGGAAAAATACGAATACCCGATCAACCGCTACACCATGGAAGTCAAACGCCAGTTCGACGTCCTCGACCGCCAGCTCGCGCAGCATCAATTTGTGGCGGGAAAGGAGTACACCATCGCCGACATGGCCATTTGGCCCTGGTATGGCGCGGTGGCGAAAAACCAGGCGTACGAGGCGGCAGAATTCCTTGAAGCGCATACCTACAGAAATGTCATTCGCTGGGTAGACGAGATTGCGGCGAGGCCTGCGGTACAGCGTGGAAAAATGGTGAACCGGACCTGGGGGGAGCCTGCTGAGCAATTGCACGAGCGGCATGACGCAAGTGACTTCGAATTGCGCACGCAAGACAAGATTGGTGAATCAGAAGGTAATTAAGAATTTTACTCTGTAAAGCGCAGGACGGGCTCAGGGCCGGACATTTCAAAACTGTCGGAAACAGGGGCCGAAGGCGCCGCGATGGCGCGGCCGGGCCCGCTTGCGGGTATTCACAGCGGCTTTGAAATGTCCGGCCCAGTGACCGGCCGCTGCCAAAGTATCTTACGAAGTTATCGGAGCCTTAGAGAAGCGATAGAGTAGCAGCCAACGTCTCCCCAATCCCCGCACTCAATTTCAGATCTATCAAATCATCCGCCCGCGTCTTGCCAAAATTCAACGCCGCGATCGGCTTGCCCCACTCCTTCGCATAACGACAAAACCGGAACCCCGAATACACCATCAACGAAGAACCCACCACCAGCAGCCCATCACTCGCCCGCAGCGCATCCATCGCCAACTGCACCCGCTCCTTCGGCACATTGTCCCCAAAAAACACCACATCCGGCTTGAGGATGCCCGAGCAATCCGGACAATCCGCCACCCGGAAGCTGCTGAAATCCACCTCCAGATCCGCATCCCCATCCGGCGCCGTCTCCGCCGTGTAGTGGCGGAAATCCGGATTCAGGTCGTAACTGCGATCGTGCACCACCTGCCGCATCGCCCGGTAATCGCAGGCCATACATCGGATCTCATCCGCGCGCCCGTGCAGATCGATCACCCTCGCACTGCCCGCACGCTGATGCAGCCGATCCACATTCTGTGTAATCAACAACTGGATATGCCCGCGGCGCTCCAGCTCTGCCAAATGAAAATGCGCCGGGTTCGGCGCCGAATTGCGGATTACCGGCCAGCCGATCAACGCGCGCCCCCAGTAGCGCTGGCGGGTCGCCGAGCTCGCCATAAAGTCGCGATGATCCACCGGCGGCTTGCGCTTCCACTGACCGTTGCGGTCGCGGTAATCGGGAATGCCGGAATCCGTGCTCACACCGGCTCCGGTCAGCACCGTAAGCCGCGGATAACGGCGAATGAAGTCTGCCAGTTGCTGTGCAGCCAGATCCGTGGATAACCCGGTATCGGCAACCGCGTTTTCATTGGGTGAGGGAGAGGAGGAAAGCGTGCTCAGACTCATGGTTCGGGCCGATTCGGAAAGGTTTCGGGACCGGTATTGTAGCGAGTCTGGCAGCGGGAGGTTGCGCCAGTATGACACCGTGTGACGCCGGCGGCACAGCGGCCGCCAGCGTCAGGGCAATTTCAATGGTTCAGTAGGATTTGTAGGGCAGGAATTTGCCGGACATCACCATATTCACGCGGTCGCCCTTGGGATCCTCTTCGCGCTGGATATCCATGGAGAAATCGATGGCGCTCATAATGCCATCGCCGAACTCCTCGTGAATCAGCTCCTTGATAGTGGTGCCGTACACGCTCACCAGTTCGTACAGGCGGTAGATCAGCGGGTCCGTGGGCACCGCAGTGGGCAGCGAGCCTTTGTAGGGTACGATCTGCAGCCAGGCGATGGCCTCGTCATTCAGGTCAAACAGTTCGCCGACAATTTCGGCCTGTTGTTTGTTGAAGGTCATCTGCCCCAGGCAGGCGGCGGTGGTCCACTCCTTCGACAGGCCGATGGCATCGGCCACCTGGGACCATTTCAGGTCCTTCTGGACCTTGGCGGCGAGGATCATTTCGGTAACTTGCTGGCGATTGCTGATCATGGCATTTCTCCTTGAGTGACGGTTTTTAATTTCAGATCGCGCTGGAAATCAGGCTCAACAGATAAACGATAACGAGCAGTAGAACGCCACTCACCGACTGCCAGAAACGCACCGGGTAACGCTCCATCAAAGGCGGACGGGTGGCGGTCCGGTATTCGGGATTCGGGTGGCGCAGTTCGTACACAAATTCCGACAGCGCCTCGTGGCGGCGCAGCGGGTTCGGTTGCAGTGCTCTTTTAAGGGTGGCGTCGATCCATGCGGGAATCGCGCGGGACTCGCTCAGCACACTGCGGTAGCGCAGCTTGTGCTGCGCGGCCACGGTATGGCAGCGGGCCACCTGGGTGCCGTAGGGGAATTCCCCCGAGAGCAGGTGATAGGTGAGCACCGCGAGGGAAAACAGGTCCGAACGCGGCGTGCCCCCGTCGCCGAGAAAATATTCCGGCGCGCTGTAGAGTGCCGTGCCGAGAATCAGCTGGCCATTTTCTTCCGCGGCCTCCGCGATACCGGCGACGCGCGCGGAACCGAGATCAATCAGAGTGACGGTGCCGGCGCAGCTGATCATTATATTTTCCGGGCGCAGATCCTGGTGCAGGATTTCCGCCCGGTGCAGCGCCTGCAGGCCCCGCGCGATCTGCTCGACGATACCGCGCACGGCTTCGAGGCCGGGATCCGGGTTGTCCGTCATCCACTGCTGCAGTGTCTGCCCCTCCACCACCTCCATCGCGGTGTAGAGAAAATTCCGCGGACGGTGGGTGGTCGCCGCGCGCACCACATGAGCGCTGTTCACACGCCGGGCCACCCACTCTTCCCTCAGTAAGCGCTCGAGATAAGCCGGGTTGTCGGAGAGATCGATGGAGGGCGTTTTCAGAATTACCCGGCGGCCGCTGGAGCGGTCGGTGGCAAGATATACATGGCTGCGGCTGCTTGCGTGAATTTCGCGCTCGATGACGTAACCGTCGAATTCATCGCCGCTGTTCAGCAACGGTGGCAGCGGCAGGGTGCCAGCCTGCTCTACAAGCTCGGGCTTTGCCTCTGGCACACGGTTGACCCTCACCAGTTGCACCGTGAGATTGTCGTTACTGCCATTGGCGAGCGCTGCGGCCACCAGGTTTTTTGCGGCTTTGTCGAGGCAGTCTTTCTGCTGCTCGATATGTTCGATCAGTGTCTGCTGCGAGAGGGATTCGTGCACACCGTCGGTGCTGAGAATAAACAGGTCACCGGATTCCAGCGTTTCGCGACGGTAGTCGATCTCCAGCTGGGGTTTCACACCGAGCGCTCGGCTCAGATAGCTGTTCTGCTCGCCCAGCCACACGCGATGATCGTGGGTGAGTTGTTCCAGGCTGCCATGGCGCAGCCGGTAAATCCGCGAATCGCCGAGGTGAAACAGATGCGCCTCGTTGCCATGCAGAATGACGGCGCTGAAGGTGCAGACGTAACCCTTGTCTTTGTCATAGCGGTAGGGACTCTGTCGGGTCTGGCCGTAGAGCCAGGCGTTGGTGGCTTTCAGTACCTGCTCCGCGGCGCTCTGCACACTCCAGCCATCGGAGGTACAGTAGTAGTCGTCGATAAAGCTTTTTACCGCGGTTTCACTGGCCGCGGCGCTCACCGGACTCGAGCTGATACCGTCGGCAATGGCAAAGGTCGCGCCTTTCAGACCGAGCTGCGGCTCCGCCGGCAGGCGTGCCCCGCAGCTGTCCTGGTTTTCCGCTTTGAGGCCGGCGCTGCTGTGCTGGCCAATGTCCAGTGTCAGTGTGCTGTTCATGGATAAAATCAGCCCCGCGGTTGCGGGGCTTTGTGAGGTTATCAGGCCAGTGCTTGTTTGCCTGTGCTGCCGCTCGCTGCGGTCAGTTGGCGTTTCGGCGCGGTTTTGTAGTGGGTGCTGTAGAGGGTGAGACCGGTGAAGGCGAGGCCGCCCACCAGGTTGCCCAGTGCGGTGGGGATTTCATTCCAGATCAGGTAATCCATCACCGAGAAGTCGCCGCCCATCATGATCGCGAAGGGGAACAGAAACATGTTCACCACGGAGTGCTCGAAGGCCATAAAGAAGAACAGCATGATCGGCATCCACATCGCCAGTACCTTGCCGCTCACATGGGTGGAGATCATCGCACCCACCACGCCCATGGACACCATCCAGTTACACAGCATGCCGCGCAGGAAAATGGTGAACCAGCCGGCGGCACCATACTCCGCGTAACCGAGGGTGCGTGCTTCCCCCACGGATGCGAGTTTTTCGCCCACGGCACCGGCTTCGGTGTTGAAGCCCATGGTGAAGACGAACGCCATCATGGTCGCTACCGTCAGTGCGCCGGCAAAGTTGCCCACAAACACCAGCCCCCAGTTGCGCAACACGCCCTGTACGGTAACCCCAGGGCGCTTGTCCAGCAGTGCCAGCGGTGTGAGCACAAACACGCCGGTCAATAGATCGAACCCCATCAGGTAAAGCATGCAGAAACCCACCGGGAAAAGAATCGAACCGATCAGGTGCGAGCCCGTGGCCACGGCAACTGTCACGGCAAATACTGCCGCGAGCGCGAGGATCGCACCGGCCATATAGGCGCGCACCAGCGTGTCGCGGGTGGACATGTAGATTTTGGATTCTCCCGCATCGACCATTTTGGTCACGAATTCGGTTGGGATGAGATAAGCCATAGTGATCACCTGTCGTGTGTTCGAGGATCGGCATTCCCGCTGTGCTGGATCGCCCCTCGACGTTCTGCTGTGATCGAGGGGAAAATCCGGGGCACAAAAAAAGCGCCCACACAAACCGGTTGCTGCCGGAAAGTGATGGACGCCTTTATCCAGAGTATTCGAATTGTCGTGGGCGCAGTGCCCGGTAAGACCCGCACCGATACTGGTGGCTGGTGCGCGGTATCCTTACCCCGATAACAAAAGCAATCTCGGTGCCAACTTTTACACCGCGACCCATTTTGCCTTTGTGGAACGGTTCATCCATGCGCGACATCTGGGTGGTGCATGGTTTTATCTCTCACGCTTTGGTGAGGTTCGCCTCAATCTGGTGCGCTCCGCAGGGTGTGCCCACAGTTGGTGCGGCTGAACTTGTTTACGGAGTATCCCGGGTGGAATATTTATTGCTGGAGTTGTGTATCCCAGTCATTTGCGGAAATGCAGCCATGTCCAATCCTTTACCCCAACACAGCGACGATGCGGAAAAATTCCTGCTGGCCGCCAAGCGCGCGGAAATCCGGGCGCTGGAGCGGCTGGTGGGCAGTTGTGAACTGGTGACTACGGTATCTGATCTGGTACACCAGCTGCAGCGGGAACGGGGTATCAGCAATATCTACCTTGTCTCCACCGGCCTCCGCTTTGCTCCACAACGACTGGCGCAGATCCGGGCCTGTGTAGAAAGCGAGAATCTGTTCCGGAAGCTGCTGCGCAATCGCTACCTGCAGACCGGTCGCGGGGATAACCCGAGGGATATGCGGCTGCTGAACAGTATTGCCTATTCTCTGCACGGGCTGGATGAGCTGATCAACCTGCGCCGCCACATTGATACGTTTGAGGTGAGCGCACTTGAATCCACCGATGCATTCTGCCGATTGATTGCCGGCCTGTTGTCCGTGGTATTCGAGGCCGCGGATGTGGCGGACGACCCGGAGGTGACGCGTCTGCTCGTCGCCATGTTCAATCTCATGCAGGCCAAGGAATTTTCCGGACAGGAGCGCGCCTGGGGCGCGATCGGTTTTGCCGGCACAAGCTTTGACGAAAAGCTGCACGGGCGCTTGGCGCAATTGCAGGATTGTCAGCGCAGCAGTCTGGAGCTGTTTGCGCAGTTTGCCGGAGAGAGGGAACAGGCACATTGGCGTTCAATTGAAGGCAGTCAGCAATCCTGTGATCTTCAGCGCCTGCGTCTGGTCATCGCCGGATTGAAAGACGGCGAACCGATTGCCGCGGAAATCAGCGAGGTATGGTATGAACTGGCCACTGCACGCATCGATGCCATGCATTGCCTTGAGGACGAAATGGCAGCGCGCCTACTGAGTGTCATCCGCAGACGGGTGGCGGAATCCCAGGCGGAACTGGGGCACCACTATGCGCAGCTGCAGCAGATGAAGTCCTCGGAGTGGGCGCAGCGACCTGCACTCACGGTACTGTTTGATCCTGAATTGCCCGGGTTGTATGGACGCCCATCGAGTGCGGTGGTGCCGTCGTTGCCGGGGCAGAACCTGACGCATTCCCTATATGAACTGATCCGTGCTCAGGTGGCGCACATTCACCGGGTGAGCGAGGAGCTGGAGCAGACCCGCCGTGCGCTTAGCGAGCGAAAACTGGTGGAACGGGCCAAGGGCCTGCTGATGCGCAGCCTGAAATTGAGCGAAGAAGACGCCTATCGGACCATGCAGGTCCGCGCGATGGAAATGAATCTGAAACTTGCCGAGGTTGCGGAAAAAATCCTGCAGATTGGTGGGCGAACGCCGGAAGTCTCCGGTGATGACTCCGATCAGATGCGGCCCACTCCGGAAGCACGGTTAGCGACGGTGTAAACGATTATCTCGTCCCACTGATGAATGCCTGGTAGGTGAGATACCAGTTCAGCAGTGTTCTCGGGGCCGGTGTCGCAAAAAAGTTCTGTAGTAGGAAGCCGCCGACAAAGGCAACACCCAGAGCCAGGGGCAGAGGGATTTTGCGCGCCTGTGCGATACCTTGAACTTTTTGCTGGTGCATAAGGGCCACGGCGCAGCGGCGCTGCCTCGCCATTTCATTTCCGCGATTTTCAATCTGTCGACTTAAAGAGCGCAGTGACATCGTCGATCGCCTCTCTCGCCTGTTTACGACTTTCTTCAAAGCCCAGCAGCCGGCGCAGCCGGTGCGCGGACAACAGCATGCCGCCGATGATCAGCAGCTGTGCCAGCAGAAAAATGCCAAAGGCAATATACACGGAGTGAAAAACGTAATACCCCAGCACTCCCAGCCCGGCACAGAGGCTGATAATCAGGGCGATGGCGAGAAAGAAGACCAGTAGCAGTAAGGCTGCGATGCGCTTGCCGGCGGCTAGGGTACGCTGGAACTCCAGCTGCACCAGGCGGGTCAGATTTTCCGTCCACGCGGTGGCCAGCGTCATGGTCGCTTCCGCGCGATCCACCAATGCTGCCATCTCCTCGTGCAGCGAATGCGCTCCGGGAGAGGGAGGGACGGTGTAGTCCGGTGCGGCGTCTTCGGAATGCTGTTTCCCTGATTCGTCTGCTGCGGCCATCAATCGAACTCCACCATTACACCATTGTCCCTAAGTCCAGGTTGCTCACGGAAATTGTGCATGAGACTGAATCGCGAGAATCTAAGAGTCTACTTGAGGATTTTCGCAATCAGCCATCCGGCCGCGAAGGCGCAGCCAACACTGACCAGGGGATGGGCCTTGATGGAATTCTCCGCGCGCTCGGCTACGTCGTGTGCCCGTTGCCGCCCCTTCTCCACGGAATCCCGCGTGCGGGCCTTCATGTGATCCGCAGTTTCGCGGGCGCGGGTTTTCATGTGCTCAGCGGTATCGTGGGCCGCTTCACCGGCCAGGTTATAGGCCTGGCGGAGCTTTTCCCGGCCGGAATGGAGACCGGAACCGCTGTTGGGAGACTTTGCGCTTGCCATAACGATATCCTCGGAGAGACTCAAGGTGAACTTGAATGCTAGGCTCGCTTTTGAGGAATCAGAGCGATTTAGAGGCGTTGGGTCTAATCGGTATCAGCGCGCTCGTGACTAGATGTTCCTGGAATTTGTATTCAGCCAGTCCTGAATATTGCGGACCACGCCGTCAAGTAAGCGCTGACGGCTCTCCCGGCTGATCCACGCATTGTGGGGGGTAATGATCAGGTTGGGAATGTCCGTTGCGAGCAGGGGGTGATCCGCGGGCGGTGGTTCGGTGCTCAATACATCCAGCGCCGCACCGGCAATGACACCGCGCCGCAATGCTTCCGCCAGTGCCTTCTCATCGACCAGACCGCCGCGGGCGGTATTGATCAGAAACGCGGAGTCCTTCATGGCCGCGAGAAACTCGCGGTTCACCATTTTGCTGTTCTGCTCGGTGAGCGGGCAGTGCAGGCTGATGACATCGGATTCAGCAAGCATTGTTTCCAGTGACACGCGGCCGGACTTTTCTTCACTGGTGGCGGATTGCGCGATCAGGAGGTTCATCCCCAGCGCTTGCCCGAGCGCCGCGACTTTTTTGCCGAGATCCCCGCAGCCGATAATACCGAGATTTTTTCCCGCGAGCTCCATCACCGGGTAATCCAGCCGGCAGAAAATCGGCGACTGGCTCCAGCGCCCGTTCTTCACATCTTCGTTGTATGTGTACCAGCGGGTGGCCAGCGCCAGCAGCAGTGCGATGGTGTGTTGCGCCAGGGACGTGCCGGTGTAGCCGGTGACATTTTTGACCGGGATGTTTTTTTCAGCGGCGGCCGCGAGGTCGATGTTGTTGGTGCCGGTGGCGCAAACGCAGATGAGTTTGAGGTTGGGGGCGTTGTCGATCAGGGGGCGATCGAGGACGACTTTATTGGTGATGACCACATCGGCTTTGGCAATGCGCGCAGCGGTTTGGTCTGGCGATGTCGTTTCGAAAAAATCCCAGTGATCGAGCAGATGTTCCAACGCGGAAATATCCAGCTCTTCCGGCTTCATGGTGAGTGTATCGAGAAAAACACCGCGCATGGATTAATTCCTTTTTCTGCCTTTTCGGGCCACAGAAATCTTCGCTAAGGCCCTCAGGGGCTGTTTTCTGCGGAACGATTGCCGATGAGGTTGTGGAGCAGAAAATTGCCCCCGAGGGCCGCCCGGTCGTAGTTCTGAGCGAGTTCAGTGGCGGTATCGCTACCGGGTAAAAACTTGTGAGACACGAGCTAGGCGCCCCCCCTCAACCCTTCCATGGGAGCTCTGTACCGCCATCCATGGCGGTGCAGGTCTCACAAGGCTG
The DNA here is from genome assembly GCF_002959965.1 of Microbulbifer pacificus. Classification (NCBI taxonomy): domain Bacteria; kingdom Pseudomonadati; phylum Pseudomonadota; class Gammaproteobacteria; order Cellvibrionales; family Microbulbiferaceae; genus Microbulbifer; species Microbulbifer pacificus. The sequence goes on along the minus strand of NZ_PREV01000026.1, from coordinate 693,372 downwards.
TACCCGGCATCGGCACCTTCGCATCACGTATCGCGAGCTTACATCACCCGCATGCCCGGCTGCGCACCGGCGTGGGGTTCGAGAATCCACAGGTCTTTACCGCCGGGGCCGGCAGCGAGAACCATGCCTTCGCTCATGCCGAAGCGCATTTTGCGCGGCGCCAGGTTGGCCACCATCACCGTGTGCTTGCCGATCAGGTCTTCCGGCTTGTAGGCGCTCTTGATGCCGGAGAATACCTGGCGGGTCTCACCGCCGAGATCCAGGGTCAGCTTCAGCAGCTTGCCGGCACCTTCCACATGCTCCGCGTTCGCGATCAGCGCGATGCGCAGGTCGATCTTGGCGAAGTCGTCGAACTGGATTTCCGCCGCAATCGGATCGTCTGCCAGCGGCCCAGAGGCAGCCGGCGTTGCCTGCGCCTGCAGTTGCGCCAGAGACTCTTTCGCCGCTTCCTGCATCGCGTCCACCTGCGCCTTTTCAATGCGCTGCATCAGTGGCTTGAACTCATTGATAGTGTGGCCGACAAGTGGGGTGGTGGCGGTGTTCCAGTCCAGTTGTACCGCGAGGAATTCCTCAGCTTTCTTCGCGGTTTCCGGCAGCACCGGCGCCAGCCAGGTAATCAGCGCGCGGAACATGTTCACGCCCTGGGAACACACCGCCAGCACTTCTGCTTCCTTGCCTTCCTGTTTCGCCAGCGACCAAGGTGCCTTGTCGGCGATCCAGGCGTTGGCGGCGTCGGCCAGCGCCATGATCTCGCGCACCGCGCGGCTGTATTCGCGGGCCTCGAAAAATTCGGTAATGCGCGGAGCCGCTTCCACAAACTGGTTCCACAGCGCTTCGTCGGCAATGGTCTCTGCCAGTGCGCCGCCGGACTTGCTGACAAATTTGGCGGTGCGCGACGCGATGTTTACCACCTTACCCACAAGATCCGAGTTCACCTTGGCAATGAAATCTTCGAGGTTGAGATCGAGGTCGTCGACACCGGCGGTGAGCTTGGCGGCGAAGTAGTAGCGCAGGTATTCCGGGTTCAGGTGATCGAGATAGTTGCGCGCATTGATGAAGGTGCCGCGGGACTTGGACATCTTCTTGCCGTTCACGGTGAGGAAACCGTGCACGCACACCCTGGTGGGGGTGCGGAACTGCGCGGAGTGCAACATGGCCGGCCAGAACAGGGCGTGGAAGTTGACGATGTCCTTGCCGATAAAGTGATACACCTCGGCGCTGCTGTCTTTTTTCCAGAAGTCGAGCCAGTCGAGGCCTTTTGCATCGCAGTAATTCTTCAGGCTGGCCATGTAGCCGATGGGGGCGTCCAGCCACACATAGAAATACTTGCCCGGTGCATCGGGAATCTCGAAGCCGAAGTAGGGGGCATCGCGGGAGATATCCCACTCCTGCAGTCCTTCATCCAGCCACTCCGCCAGCTTGTTGGCCATCTCGCTCTGCAGATGGCCGGCGCGGGTCCACTCTTTCAGGAAGTCGTTGAACGCCGGCAGCGTGAAGAAGAAGTGCTCGGACTCTTTTTCCACCGGGGTGGCGCCGGAGATGGCGGAGACCGGGTTGATCAGCTCGGTGGGACTGTAGGTGGCACCACAGGCTTCGCAGTTGTCGCCGTACTGGTCTTCGGTCTTGCACTTCGGGCAGGTGCCCTTGATGTAGCGGTCCGCCAGGAACAGCTCTTTTTCCGGGTCGTAGGCCTGGGTGATGGTGCGCGAGGCGATGTGGCCGTTCTCTCTGAGGCGCTTGTAGATCATCGCTGACAGTTCGCGGTTCTCTTCCGAGTGGGTGGAGTGGTAGTTGTCCACACTGATCAGGAAGCCGCCGAAGTCGCGCTCGTGTTCCGCCTGCATATTGGCGATGTGCTGCTCGGGCGTCAGACCCAGCTGTTCGGCCTTCAGCATGATGGCGGTGCCGTGGGCGTCGTCGGCACACATGTACAGGCACTGGTTGCCGCGGGCGCGCTGAAAGCGGGCCCAGATGTCGGTCTGGATGTACTCGAGGATATGACCCAGGTGCAGGGAGCCATTGGCATAGGGCAGGGCACTGGTGACGAGGATGTTTCTGGGCTGATGGTCGGTCTGAGACATCTTGGTTTCCAAAGGCTGCGAGACTTGACGGTGGAACGGGTTCGCGCGGCGGCCGGTGCTGCGTGGCGGGTCGCCGAAAAAGAGCGCGGAATATAGCAGAATTGGGGCCTGCAAGGCACCCGCGTCACGGCGGACTACCCTTGTAGGGGTTGTGTACCGGTGTTCCGTGCATTGACCTTGTATTCGCACTGGGGCGTCTCCAAAATGCCCGTCCGAACAAGAGTGCCAATGAGGAAAACAGCGTGACCGATCACCATCACCATTGCGACGGCCATCACCACGATTGCGGGCATGCGCACGATCATGACCACGAGGATCTCCCTGTGGCGGTGCAGGAGCAGCTCGAGCAGGTGGCGGAAGTCATCGGTGCGCTGGAGGACCCGGCCACGGGACTGCCACTGGATGCGTTGGATGCCGATATCGAGGTGGGCTATGAGGATGGCACGGTCTATACCGCGGTGACCCTCGGCTACCCCTGTGCCAGCGAGCAGTCCGCCTGGGCCAAGCGGGTGCGGGCCGCCTGTGAGCCGCTGCTGGAGGGCGGTCCTCTCGCGGGAACCGGGCTGCAGTTTGATCTGTTTTTTGAGGTACAGAGCGCGGATTCCGGGGCGCAGCCGGAATCGCTCCAGTCGGTGAAAAACATCATCGCCGTGGCGTCTGGCAAGGGCGGTGTGGGCAAGTCCACCACCGCGGTAAACCTGGCACTGGCGCTGGCTGCGGAGGGCGCTTCCGTGGGGCTGCTGGATGCGGATATCTACGGTCCCAGCCTGCCGACTATGCTGGGTACTGAAGGTGTGCGCCCGGAAGTGAGAGATGGCAAATTCTTTGTGCCGGTGGAGGCCAAGGGGCTCAAGACCATGTCTCTCGGCTATCTGCTGACGGAAGACACCCCGGCCGTGTGGCGCGGGCCCATGGCGAGTGGTGCGCTGAGCCAGATGTTGACCCAGACCGTCTGGGCCGGGACAGACGAGGATGCGTTGGATTACCTGGTGGTGGACATGCCCCCGGGTACCGGCGATATTCAGTTGACTCTTTCCCAGAAAGTGGCGCTGGCGGGGGCTGTGATTGTCACCACGCCACAGGATCTGGCACTGGTGGATGCGATCAAAGGTGTGGAGATGTTCCGCAAGGTGTCGGTGCCGGTACTGGGTATTGTGGAGAATATGGCACTGCACACCTGCTCCAATTGCGGCCATCAGGAGCCGGTGTTCGGCGCGGGCGGCGGCGAAAAAATGGCGGCGGACTACAATACCCGTCTGCTGGGCCAGTTGCCTCTGGCCATGTCTATCCGCCAGCAGACCGACGGTGGCGAGCCCACGGTGGCAGCGGAACCGGATGGTGCGGTTGCATCACTGTATCGGGAGATTGCCCGTAAGGCGGCGGCACAGGTGTGGTTGGCGGTTGGCGAAGACACACTGCCGGAAATTGAAGTGGAGTAATACGGTCCCGCACAAGGAGGCGGAAGGTTGAGTTTTCATATTCGTTTCAACACCGAATTACGCATCGTTCACGCCGTTTTTTTTGATCGTGTCGATTTCGCAGAAAAGCTGGCGTCCGCCCGCCAGATTGCGGAAAAGTTTGGCCACCTGCACCCACTGAGGGTGCTGGTGGACGTGCGCCGGGCGGATATCGTGCTGTCCGTTAAAGAACGCCAGAAATTTGGCAAGTTTGTTGCCCGCCAGACGGGCACCAGTCACAGCCGCGTAGCGGTGCTGCATGCACCGGACTTCAACGCCAATATCATTATCAATAGTGCCGCTCAGTCCGAGGGCATGCAGGTGCGGGAGTTTGTTACCGAACAGGCGGCGCAGGGGTGGCTGATGATGGAAGCCGAAGGCGCTGGCCGCGAACCCGCCTGATCCCGAACGTCACCAGGTGCTGTGCGGGTGAGTACACGCACATTCCCCGCCAGAACTTTCTCTCAACATCATCTACACCATCGCCGTAGTGAGCGAACAGCGATCGTTTTCTTTGGGGTAAAGATGAGAACAATATTCCACATTTAAACTTGTTTTTGGTCTTTTGTAACGCTGGCAGGACCGATACGTCTAAACTGGAACGATTGTCGCTTGTTTACTTCGGGGCGTCACAGGAGATCCCGGGGTGCGACAAAGTTTCAGTATTAGCGCGGATTGGAGTATTTAGCAGTAATGAGTTTTCAGATCCGGTACGACAGCCAGCAGCGGATAGTGAAGATACATTTGTACGGTGAGGCCACCTACGAAAACCGAATCGACGCGCTGCGGCAGCTGGTGGCGAAATACGGTCATCAGAAACCCCTGCGGGTACTGGCGGATGTACGCGGGGTAACGAAGATGTCGATGAGCCTGGAGGAACAACAGCACTACGGGGTTTATATGGCGCAGTTGCCAGCCATGACAGGAGCACGCATCGCCATACTGAACCGGGCGGAGCTCAACACCACCGCAGTGATGCGTACCAAGGCCAGGGAAAATGGTCTGGAGCTCTTTTCTTTCCTGACGGAAGCGGAAGCCATCAAGTGGCTCACCAGCACCGCCGAGGTACCCTGTTAAATTGGTCTGTGGCGGTACCCTGATCAGGGCACCTCGCTTCCACCCGGTTCGCGGGACGAGAAATCAGGCTCTACCCACCTGCTCGGCCTGTTGCCTGCGCAGTGTCTGCTTGTGCCGGCGGCGGGCTTCCGTAGTGGCTTTGGCATCGTGCCCCAGGTGATCTTCGCCGCGGGCCTTTGCCAGCTGTATCTGCTTTTCCCGCTCGCGAAAGCGCGCCTTGTCGGCGTCGGAAACCGTCTCGAAACAGTGGGGGCAGCTGACCCCTTTCTCAAACTGGGGTGACTGTATTTCCTCATCGGTTACCGGCATGCGGCAGGCGTTGCACTGCTGGTAGCTGCCGCGTTCAAGATCGTGATTTACGGTGACGCGATCATCGAACACAAAGCACTCGCCCTTCCACAGGGTTTCTTCCTTCGGCACTTCTTCCAGATATTTCAATATGCCACCCTGGAGGTGGTAGACCTCGTCAAAGCCCTGCTCTTTCAAATAGGCCGTGGATTTTTCACAGCGGATACCGCCGGTGCAGAACATGGCGACTTTTTTGTGTTTCTGCGGGTCCAGATGGTCTTTTACGTACTGGGGGAATTCGCGGAAGCTGGTGGTGTTCGGGTTGACCGCGTGCTCGAAAGTTCCCACCTGATATTCGTAGTCGTTGCGGGTATCGATCAGCAGCACTTCCGGGTCTGAGATCAACGCGTTCCAGTCCCGGGGCTTGACATAGGTGCCCACGGTGCGACGGGGGTCGATACCCTCCACACCCATGGTGACGATCTCGCGTTTCAGTTTCACCTTGCTGCGTAGGAACGGCATCTCATCGGTAAGCGACTCTTTGTAATCCAGGGTGGCAAGACGAGGGTCGGATTTGAGGTAGGCGAGCAGGGTATCAATGGCCGCGCGGCTGCCGGCTACGGTGCCGTTGATGCCCTCGTGGGCCAGCAGCAGAGTGCCGCGCACTTCGTTGTCGAGCATGACCTTGAGCAGGGGCTCGCGCAGGGATTCGAAATCGTCCAGGCTGACAAATTTGTACAGTGCACAGACCACGGTAGTGGTATCGGTCATGGTGTTGGTCACGAGAGGTTCCTTTTGCAGGCCGGAGCGTAAATCCGGGGCATTGGGGTAAAACATGAGAAAAAATCGCCGCGTATTCTAACAAAACTTCGCCGATGCCGTCGTACACTTTTTCGACAGTGAAAGGCGGGCCTTGACCGGTGATTCATTAGTTGTCAGATTGGCCGCCACTTTTCATTTCTCCCGATACAATCGAGCAATTCCGGCGAGCTATACCAGCGAGGTGTTTCCCATGGTCGACGACTTCACTCCCCAGGACTCTCCCCTCTGCCGCGCCTACAGTGACGGCAACCACACCGTCAATATCGACATCTATGAGGATGGCGAGGGCGGCTGGCTGCTGGAAATTGTGGATGAGCACAATAACAGTACCGTGTGGGAAGACGCGTTTGATACCGATGAAGAGGCGCTGCGGGAGGCGCTGGATGCGCTGAAGGAGGAGGGGGTAGGCGCCTTTATCGGCCCCGCGGAGTCCAGCGGCAGCTGGGAGGCGCCCTGATTTCGCCGCCGAAACTTTTGCTCCATATCAACAGTCTGTCAGTCGGCCTTAATGTGCGTGACTGGCGGCGGCAAGTTTGTTTGTAAATAATTCGCGCCACAAAAAGCAGTTTTTTTCTGGGCTGCTAAGGTTATACATAGAAGGGAATCGCGACAGTGTAACAGCACTACCCAATCGCGGTGCCACCAAGGGCAGCAAGGAAAGTTGCCCTGGTGGCGCCAACTGATCGCGGTCTGCAGATGTATGAAGTGTGGTTGCTCTGCATGAAAAAATTCCTTCTTCCTTTCGCTCTCCCCCTGTTCTGTTTCGCCAGTGCATCACCCGCGTTGTCCGACGTTGCGCTCAAGCTCTCAGACGACCGGGTGATCCATGTGGACCTGGCGGAGGCACGCCTCATCTCCGAGTTGAAGGGTTACGCCGTCATCGCCGGGCGCACCTGCATCGAATGCGACGAAAATACCGCTATCTTCCTGGAAAAAATTGATGGCGAAGCCCCCCCCGCGCATGAATCAGAGGAGCCGCCGGAGCCGCAGCGATTCTCTACTGCGGATGAGAACCGAGCGGATGAGACGGCTGCCATGCGGCAGGATCGTTCCCAGGCCGCGGAGGAAGGAGATGAAGATGGCGTCACCCAGATGGGGCTGTCCGGCGAGCGCTTTACCTATCCGGGGCAGTACCGTGATTACCTCTCCAGGAAACTGGTGGAAAAAACCCGGATGTTTTACGGCAACTGTCACGAAAGCTCGCCTGCCCTGTTGTGGCTGACGGAATACCGTACGGATAAGGGGTGGGTGAAGGAGGAGTATTTACTGGTATTTCGCGACGAAGGGGTGGAACACCGTTACAACGAATCCACTCAACCGAGTGTGTATTACATTGCCAACGAGGGCTGTCGTGAATTGCCCGGGATCGAAACAACCACTGAGCCGTGAAGAAGGGTTGAGCCGAAACAAACAAAACCCCGCGGATTGCGGGGTTTTGTTTGTGAAAGCAGTGCTTGGCAAAGCCCTGTGTACTTTCGTCAGCCCGGTGGTGCGCCGGAGTCTGAGTTCGGCAAGGTTCTGGCAGGCAACGTTTTCTTAGCGACGTTTTCCTATCAACTTCCTGTCAATCGCTGCCTTACTTCTTTTTCGGGTGCCAGACGATTTTCAGTTTCTTCTTGCCCCAGGCGCGGGCCTTTTTCAGGTCCTTTTCCATCCACACATCGATGCGGTTGGTGTAACGCTTGTTCATACGGTCGCGCACGGTATAGGTCCCGGGCAGGCCTTCAATTTTGACCTTGGCGCCATTGGTCAGGCCGTGTTTCTCCAGGTCGCGGGATACCGCGATGATCTTGTCGCCCGGGCGCAGACGGTTGTTCCAGGCCGCGGTCCAGGGGTCGTCATCGGTCTGGCCTTCAATGGAGTTGTAGGCCGTTGCGGTGACGGTCATGGATTTCTTCTTTCCTTCCGGCTCTTTCTTGATCGCGGCGAAGGCGTCGCCACCGGCCAGGGCCACAAGGGAAGCTGCAATTACGATGATGTACTTTTTAAGGTTCTGTCGCATAAGTCTCATTACCTCTGGAAGCTCTCTTGGCACAACCGGTTCCTGTCGCGCAGGCTCCAAGTTGATTTCGTAATAAGTGATCAATCTTTGATCAGGGATGGCCATATTAAACGTCCGGGGATGCGAATCAATCTTTTGCACAACCAGCGGGATTTCCCCCACAGGGTGATCGGTTATTTTTTGTTCTGAGTATGCTTTGCTTATTTTTTCATCAATCGTGGAAGAATATATCTGGTTGTGACGGTTTGATGACAGAACTGACAGCCTGGAGATGTTATCGGTAGGTCTCAGGTTTCCATGGGCAGCATGGAGCTGACAGCGATGTCATCTCGAATTGTTGGATTTTTGTGCGATCTGGGTGATGAGTCCGGTTGGTTCGTAGAACAAAATTTTTTTACGTTTTTTTGCGACCAGCGGTTCAATACCGCGAAATTTTGTCGATGACAGCGTTGTAGGGGGGATGCAGAGCCGGGATTTCCGCTGTTTCACGCAAGTCTCAGACTATCAGCCTCATAGAAAGCCGCACTTATCCGGCGAGACATCCTAGTTATAGGCGCGAGCGGAAGAGTACAGATTTCCTCGGGAACCACGGGAGGGTCCCGGAATTTTTGGCTAACAGCGCCGGAAAAGTGGGAGGGCGTAAGACTCAAATAGCGGTGTCGCTCACCGGTTGGCGGGGATTTGCCAGTTCACGCAAAGCGGTCAGATAGGCCAGATCTTCTTCCAGGTCCTCCAGATCGTGGCGACGGTCGAGATCAACGGCCTGTTCCAGCCAATGGATGGCCTCTTCCACATTGCCCTGCCATTCACACACCTGGCCGATATTGAATGCGGTGATGGCGAGATTCTGCCAGTCGCGCTCCTGACGCAGGTCGCCGATAGCACTGGTGTATAGCTGGTAGGCATTGCGCAGCATGGCAGCGCGTTTGTTGGGGTTTTCCTGTAGCGCGGAGTGCTGGTGGTAGGTGTGGGCGATGGCGGAGCGCACCCGCCCGGCGGAGTGCTCAAACGGCAGCCCCGGTGACGACTCGATATAGGTGAGTACGGCTTCGAATTGGCTGCGGGCCAGCGGGTAGAGGTCCGGGCGCTCGCCGCCGAGGGCATTCAACACGATACCGTAGCGGTAGCGCAGCAGATTCTGGCTGTGGGGATCACCGCGGAGCCCGGATATGGCCCGCTCGTAAAGGGGCAGGGCCGCGTCGTAGTCGCCCGCCAGTGCGTTTTCCTCGGCCTCTGCAATCAGTGGCGCCATGCCCTCAGACTCATTCGGCTCCGCGTTGGCCGGAGCGACTGCGCCCAGGTGCAGCGCCAACAGCGCTGCGCCGAGAGACTTGAACAGGCACGGGGCCGGATTTTTCCGCGGAATCAGCATGGCCAGACATCTCCGGGGCGAGCCGCTGGTGGCAGCGACAGGTTAGTGAGTACTGACAGTAAACCCTGAATCCTCGATTTGCGCCAGTAGTGCCTGCAATGGATGGCGTAAATTTGTGTTGGCAAAGCGCTTGCTCTGACAGCGGCAGGAATAGCCGGTGGCGAGAATTGCGCTGGTGTCACCATTCAGTTTGGGGGCCCACGACTGCTGGAAGATCACCCGCGATGTCTCCTTGTTCGCCACTTCGTGGCCGTAGGTGCCTGCCATGCCACAGCAGCCCGCAGCCTGGGTACTGAGTTCCATGCCGAGTGCACTGAACACCTGTTGCCACTGCTTGCCGGCACCGGCGGCGTTGGACTGCTCGGTGCAGTGGGGCAGCAGGGTAAAACTGCCGGGCTGCAGGCGGTTGCGGTTGGTCGCCAGGTGCTCGGTGTGCCCGGCGAGCCACTCCTGCAGCAGTAGTACCCTGGGCGCCTTGTCCCCCAGCAGCTTCTGGTATTCACCGCGGTAGGTGAGGGTCATGGACGGGTCTATGCCCACCAGCGGCACGCCGCTCTCGGCCAGGCTGTTGAGCATGGCGCTGTTGCCGGCGGCGGTCTGCGCGAACTGGCGCAGGAAACCGTGTACATGCAGGGGTTTGCCGTTGGCGCGAAACGGCGCCACCAGCGGGTTGAAGTCCAGCAGTTTGAGCAGGCGCAGGGTGTCTGCGACCACCTCGGCGTCGAAATAACTGGTGAAGGCGTCCTGCACGATCACCACCGCCTTGGCGCGCTGGGTCGGGCCCATGGCGCGCAGGCTCTCGCGGCTGGCGTAGGGTACGCCCAGCTCGCGCATCGCCTTGTCGAGGCTGGTGGCGGAGAGGCTGGGGGAGTCCGCGAGGCCGAGGCCGCGCTCCAGAACCCAGCGCACCGGCTTCAGTTTCAGCGGCCAGTTGTAGATTTGTGGTACCCGCGCCAGATACGGCATCAGGAATTCCAGGCCGCCGACGAAGTAATCCTTCAGCGGGCGCAGGTAGCGGCTGTAGTAGAGCTCGAGGAATTTGGCGCGGAAGGTGGGCACATCCACCTTGATCGGGCACTGGCCGGCGCAGGACTTGCATGCCAGGCACGCCTGCATGGATTCGTTCACCTCGTGGCTGAAGTCGTATTCGCCGCGGGCCTTGGCCAGGCTGTTCTTGATACGCCCGGGCAGGCCGATGATAAAGGACTGCTCGCGGCTCTTGCGCGCGACGGCCTCGGGGTCCACGGAGCGATCTGCCAGCAGGCGCAGCCACTCACGGATCAGCGAGGCGCGGCCTTTCGGCGAGTGGATGCGATTGCGGGTGCCCTTGTAGGAAGGGCACATGGCATCGTCCGGGTTCCAGTTGAAGCAGGCGCCGTTGCCGTTGCAGTAGACGCCTTCGGAATAACCCTCCCAAACCTGTACTGGAATCTGACGGTCGTGCTCGCCACGGGTCGGCACCTGGTCGATCTTGAGCAGGCCGGAGGCGGCGCTGGGAGTGGCGATCTTGCCCGGATTCAGCTGGTTGCGCGGGTCGAACGCGGCCTTGATCTTCTGCAGCTCCGGGTACAGTTCGCCGAAGAACGCCGGTGCGAACTCCGAGCGCACGCCTTTGCCGTGTTCACCCCACAGCAGGCCGTTGTACTTCTGTGCCAGCGCCACCACCTTTTCGGTGATGACCCGTACCTGCTTCGCCTGCTCCGGATCCTTCATGTCGATGGCCGGGCGCACGTGCAGCACGCCCGCGTCCACATGCCCGAACATGCCGTAGGCGAAACCGGCTTCATCCAGTGCCGCGCGGAATTCGGCAATGAAATCGGCCAGATTTTCCGGCGGCACTGCACAGTCTTCCACGAATGGAATCGGACGCTGCTCGCCCTTGGCGTTGCCGAGCAGGCCCACCGCGCGCTTGCGCATGCCCCAGATCTTGTTCACCTGGGTATGGCCGCGGGCGATGGTATAGCCGAAGCTCTTGCCGGGTTCGCCGATCAGGCTGTCGATATGGGCGGTGAATTTCGCCAGCGCCGCGTCCAGTTCTTCCTCGGATTCCGCGGTGTACTCCACCAGATTGATACCGTTAACCGGGCGTTCGTTCTGGGGGAAGTATTCGCTCACGCTGTCCCACACGATGTCGCCCATCGCCAGCTGCAGCACCTTGCTGTCCACGGTCTCGATGGAGGTGGGGCCGGCTTTCATCAAATCGGCCGCATCTTTCAGGGCGTCCTGGAAGTGGTCGTAATTGAGATTTACCAGCGCCGCGCAGGTGGGGATCTTCAGCAGATTGAGCTTGGCTTCGGCGATAAAGCCGAGGGTGCCCTCGGAGCCGCACAGGATATTGTTCAGGTTGAAGCGGCCGTCCCGGCCTTTTTCGCTGTCCCGGATGTGAGCCAGGTCGTAGCCGGTGAGGCAGCGGTTCAGCCTGGGGAACTTGGCCGCGATCAGATCGCGTTTGTCGCGCTCGATATCGTCAACGATACGGTGAATCTTGCCGGCGCGGCTGTCCTGTTCGCGGATTGCCGCGAGTTCGGCATCGTCGATCACCCGGGAGTGCCACAGGGCACCGCCCATCAGCACGCTGCTCAGCTCCAGCACATGGTCGCGGGTTTTGCCGTAAACGCAGGAGCCCTGGCCGGAGGCGTCGGTGTTGATCATACCGCCGATGGTGGCGCGGTTGCTGGTGGAGAGTTCCGGGGCGAAGAACAGCCCGTGGGGCTTCAGTGCCGCGTTCAGCTGGTCCTTCACCACCCCGGTCTGCACCCGTACCCAGCGCTCCTCGGGGTTGATCTCAAGAATGCGGTTCATGTGCCGGGACAGATCCACCACCAGTCCGTCGGTCAGCGACTGGCCGTTGGTGCCGGTGCCGCCGCCGCGGGGTGACAGCACCACCTTGTGGAACTCTTCGCGGTCCGCCAGTTCCATGAGCAGTTGCAGGTCGTGCACGTCCCGCGGGTAGACCACCGCCTGGGGCAGTACCTGATAGATGGAGTTGTCGGTGGCCAGTACCGTGCGGCTGGCGTAGCTGGGGCTCGAATCGCCGCGGAACCCCGCCTGCTTGAGTACTTTGAGGAACTGCAGGTAGAGCGCCTGTACATCGCTGATTTCGCGCAGTGCTGGAATCATTCGGGGCCCCGGGAGCTGATAGGAGTCTTGGTGTATACAGAAGGAAAGGCATTTTAGCGGTGATGGCGGGGCGCGCAACATTTACCGGAATCCGGCCGCCCCATTGCGAGGAAATTGCGTGGATCGCCGCTACATATCCACTGATACCTGATTCGTTCGCGGATGTGTAAACGCGTAGAGACTGTCTGTTCAGAGTACACTTTGAGCAAAGGATACTTCCGGAGTGGTAGATGATGCGGATACAGCCTCGCCAGTCAAAAATCCCGGTTGGCATCAGCCAGTGTGCGATGGGGGACCCCGTGCGCTACAACGGTGGCCACAAGCACAGCAAGGTATGCACCGAGCTTCTCGGGCAGTGCTTCGAGTACGTGCCTCTGTGCCCGGAAGTGGCCATCGGCATGGGGGTGCCGCGCAAACCGATCCATCTGCTGGTGGAGAAGGGCAATGCCCCGGTGGATGCAGTGCGCGTGGTGGGTGTGGATGACCCCGGTGTGGATGTGACCGGGCCACTGCGGCAGTACGCGGATTCAGTGGTGCCGCAGCTGGAACGGGTGCGCGGTTACATCTTCATGCAGAACTCCCCCAGCTGCGGCCTGCATGGCGTGCGGCGCTACCTGGACAACGGTCACGGTATCGACAGTGAGGGAGTTGGGCTGTTTGCCCGGCGCCTGCAGCAGCATTTTCCCCATCTGCCGATGGAGGAGGTGGGGCGGCTCAACAACAGCGAACTTCGGGAGAACTTTCTCACCCGGGTGTTCGCCTACGACGCCTGGTTTCGCTACGTGGAAGGGGAGGATACGACGCTCTGGAAGGAAGGGGAAAAAGTACCGTCGCGCATTGCCCGCCTTATCGATTTCTATACCGCTTACAAGTATCTGTTGCTGGCCCACAATCAGGATGCCACCCGCGACCTGGGGCGGCTGCTGGCGGACAGCAAATCCATGTCGGAAGACGAACTGGCATTTGCGGTGCGCGGCCGCATCATGCAGATATTGTCGCGCCCGGCGAGCCGCAAGGATCGCACCAATGCCCTGATGCACAGCCAGGGGCATCTAAGGGAATTTCTCAACAAGCAGGAAAAGGCCGAACTGCAGCGACTGATTGAAGACTATCGCCAGGGGCGCAAACCACTTTCCGCGGTGCTGACCCTGTTGCGCCACTTTCTCCCTCGCAGCCCCAACAGCTTCATTCACAATCAGGTTCTGCTCGCCGCGGAGCCTGCGGAGTTGGGGTTGTGTGAATTCCGCTGACACAAACAATGCACTGACATAAAGAATGCCCAAGAAACTCTATCCGCGCGGTCTGGTCTGGCTGCGCAACGACCTGCGCATGGATGACAACACGGCGCTCTACCGTGCCGCAACAAACTGCGATGCCCTGGCGGTGGTTTTTATTGCCTGCCCCGAAACCTGGCGCAGCCACGGTGACGGCGACAATGTGGTGGCTATGCGTCTGCGCACGCTGAAAGCACTACAGGCATCTCTGTGGAAAAAGCATATCCCTTTGTATTTCCTGCAACTCGACACGTTTGCGCGGGTGCCGAGAGCTCTCGCACAGATCTGTCGCAAGCTCGATATAGACGCGCTGTTTGCCAATGCGGAGTACCCGCTCAATGAACAGCGCCGGGATGCCGCCGTGCGTGAAACGCTGAAATCAGAGTGTGTGCCGGTGGAATACAGTACCGACCGTACACTGACCTCGCCGGGAAGTCTCACTACCGGGAGCGGAGAAGGGTTCAAGGTGTATACGCCATTCAAGCGTGCGTTCATCGCTCGTTTCGACAATGGTGGTGGTTTCGAGCCGCTGCCGGCACCCCGTTCTCCCGGGGCGGAGCATCGCGCCGTGTGGCCAGAGTGGATCACCCTTGCGGGCGAGCACAACCTGATACGTTCCATTCCCGACAGCGTCGGTGATTACAACGTAGTGCCCGGCGGCGATCGCAAGGTGCTGGGTTGGACCGTGGGCGAGAGTGCGGCGAACAAGCTGCTGAAGGCATTTTCCGGGCGTATTTCCGATTACCACAATCAGCGGGATTATCCCGCGATGGCGGCGACCTCCCGGTTGTCTCCCTACCTCAATTGCGGCGCGCTCTCTGTGCGCCGTTGTGTGCAGATGGCCCTGGGGGAAAATGGCGGTCATTGGGTGGGGCGCAGCGCGGGTGCCGGCAGTTGGCTCTGTGAACTACTGTGGCGGGAGTTCTATCAGCACCTGGTGGTGCATTATCCGCGGGTGTGCCGCAACCTGCCGTTCAAGCCCGAGACTGAACAGGTGCCATGGTCGCGCCGCAGTGCGGATTTCGAGCGCTGGTGCCAGGGACAGACCGGTGTCCCCATTGTCGATGCGGCCATGCGCCAGTTGAACCAGACCGGATGGATGCACAACCGCCTGCGTATGGTGGTGGCGTCTTTCCTTACCAAAAACCTGCTGACGGACTGGCGCAAGGGCGAGCGCTACTTTATGCAGCAGCTGGTAGACGCCGACTTCGCCGCCAACAACGGGGGATGGCAGTGGGCTGCCTCCACGGGCACCGATGCCGCGCCTTACTTTCGTGTATTTAATCCCTACAGCCAGTCGAAAAAATTTGACCCCGAGGGCGAGTTCATCCGCGCGTTCGTTCCTGAATTGGAAGGGTGCTCCGCCAGGGATATCCACTGCCCCCCTGTGGGACTGCTGCGCAGCGAAGATTATCCAGCTCCCATATGCGATGTGACCCAATCGCGCAAACATGCAATTGAGGTATTTGCTAACTTGAAGTCCGGGTAATCCTCTGATTAATTCAGCAGGGCCTGTTGACGGTGGGGTCCTGCCAGTTGTTTCGGGGCAATGCGCTCGCGGTACAGAAGTCGTTCTGATGAATGAGTCGCCAATGAATTATAAAAAGCTGGTCAATTTCACCCTCTTTGTTGCCGGATGGTGGACCGCTGTGCTGTATGGCAACGCGCTGGCCCTGATTGCACTTTTTGTGGTGCTGATGGTGCATTTCATCTTGTGGCGGGACGTGCGGGATATTTTTCTCGTACTGGGTTTTATCTTCTGTGGCTTTGGCGTCGAATGGGCCTTTATGGCCAGCGGCGTCCAGGACTATCATTCCAACCTGCCTCCGGCCTGGTCCATCTGCATCTGGGCGATGCTTGCCACAACCATACGCTACTCCCTGTCATGGCTGGTCAACAAACCGCGCTGGGCGGCGCTGGCCGGGCTGCTGTTCGCGCCCGCTTTTTATTTCAACAGTGTACAGTTCGGCCCCGCCGACTGGGGGCGCCCGGTGTGGGAATGCCTGCTGGCCATTGCTCTGGTGTGGTGTGCACTGGCTGCGCTGGTCAGCGGGGTACTGGTGCCGGCCCTCGAGCAGATGGACGCGGCGGAAAGCCCCAACCGGCTCTAACAAATACCAGCCCCGACTCATCAATTCCGCAAGCGAAGCTGACCTATACTTGCCACGAATTTTCGCCGTGGCAAGGAGGCTGCAGTGTTCCCGAATGGACAACCATCCGCCAGAATTCCATCCCTGTTTTTTCTCTGTCCGCTCGCGATGTCCATTGCGCTGAATAGCATGGTGGTACGGGCGGACGAGCCGATATACCGCTCGTTGATCGTGTTTGGCGACAGCCTTTCCGACAATGGCAATGCTGGCGTGTTTACCTCCAGCGACCCCGAGGGGATCTACCCGCGTCAACCGGCGGTATCGTTTCTCGCTGACATGTTAGGCGTGCCCAAACAGAATTCCTGCTACGGACTGGGTCCGGCCTTCGGCGGCGCCATTCCCTGTGCGCCTGCCGCGGGCGGAGCGGAGCAGCAGTTGCAGCAGATTTCCGGTTCGGTGTTTACCAACGGTCCCAACTGGGCGGTGGGCGGCAATCGCACGGCGGATGTATTGCTCGATCTCGTCGGCCCTCAGCGCTTCCGGCAGTTATTCCCGAATACCACCGTGGCGGATCACAACACGCTTACTACTATCCTGCCGGATTCCAGCCGCTGTGGTGCGGATGGTGTATGTGATCCGGCGGCGGGGGAGAGCCCCTATCTGAGTGCTCCTGAGGTCGCGGCGGCGACGGCTGCATTCAATGATCCGGCCGCGCTGCAGGCTCTGGTGGATGATCCGAACAACAAGATCACGCTTACCGGCGTACCCTTTGCCACCGGGCAGGGATACCTGCAGGCCAACACTCCATCGCGGGATGATCTCTATTTCCTCAACGGCGGCGGCAACAATATTCTCGACGGCGTACGCGGCGGCACACTCTCTCCCGCTACCGTGGGGCGCGCGGCCACCTTTCTCTCTACCGCGGGTCGTGAACTGAAGGCGGCGGGGGCGAAATATGTCGTGATGACCAACGCTCCACGTATCGGCCGCACGCCCGCGGTGTACGCTCAGGGGCAGGCCGCTATCGACTACGCCAATTACGGCACCGATCTGTTTAACAACACCTTGCGTCGGCAGGTGAACAGCATCGGCAATATCCTGCTGCTGGACATGGAGGGCATGCTGGAATTGCTCGCGGACAATCCGGCGGCCTTTGGGCTGGCGGCGATCAACCAGAGTGCCACCTGTTACATCAACTGCGCCAACCCGAATCCCACCTATGGCGCTGCGGGCACCGACCCCAATGCGGACATGCTGGTGTTCTACGACAGTATCCATCCCACCCTGGCCGCGCAGCGGATGCTGGCGGACTACTACTACGAAACACTCACTGCCGCGGTGGAATTCGGTGTGTTGCCAGACCTCGGCTATCAGAACACCCGCCAGCACCAGATCAACATCGACCATCATTTGATCTCCCAGCGCTACCGGGATCCGTACACAACCGTTTTCTTCGGCGCCAGTGTCGGGCATGCGGAGCTGGGCACCGGACCGGCGCTCAACGACGAATTTCCCGCATGGGACGGATTTTTCGGTATGAGCTTCGCAGGCTTTGAGCATCTCGAATGGGGGCTCGGCATGTCCTATGGTGGCAGTGAATACGAACCCGTCGATTTCTTTGCCAAGTCCCGCAACTTCAACCTCAGCGCTTTCGCCCGCTGGAATAATGGTTTCTGGTTTGCCGACGGTGGTATTGGATTCTCCGACATCCAGTACGACAAGATTCGGCGTACCGTTCGCATCGGCGAGACCTTCCGCCACCGTCTCGACGGTGACACCGATGGCGAGGGCTACAATGCGTTTGTCCGTGCGGGCTACAACGCCAGCCGTAACCTCGCCAGCAAGATGGGGCCCTTCGCGTCCATCGACTGGAGCCAAATCGACGTCAACGGTTTCAGCGAAAATACCCGGTCTGCCTATACCTACACTGGTCGATTTGGCGCCGGCCAGGATCCTCTCGGCCTCTGGGTACACGGCCAGGACCGCGAGTACGTTCGCTACCGGGCCGGCTTCTTTTACAACTGCCCGGATACCGCAGAGTACCAGTGGTTTGGTGAAGTCTGGCTGGAGCACAACAGCGGTGACGATTTCGCCGACCTGGGTGTCGGCGTTAAATCCATATTCAACAACTGGGCACGCCTGCCGTCCTACCGCAGCGAAAATGCCGGCTATTTCCAGAACGGTGTGGGCGCCATGGTGGGGGTGAGTGTTACGGAAAAACTGCGCCTCGCGGCGGACCTGCTGGTAAGGCCGGAGGACACCGTGGGCGGGTTGAGTCTGAACTATCGGTTTTAACAGGTGGTTCAGATGCCGCATTTTCTGCGGGAAGCGGCGGGAAAAAACCGGTCTGCTGCGAAAATATCTGTGTCTAAGCGGCATGGATTACCCCGTCGGTTGTTACCTTAGCTTCATTGATAACAACCGAGAACGATGGACTCCGACGATGTACACCCCGCGCTTCAGCAAACAGAGTCAGGCCCTCCACTCCGCAGACGCCGATGTATGGGCCGTCAGCGACCGGGCGCACGCCCTGGCCAACAAAGGCGAAGATGTCATCTTCCTGTGTGTCGGTGATCCCAACTTCGACACCCCCGAACCCATTCTCGATTTTGCCCGCGCCCGTTTAGGGGTGGGCCGCACCCATTACTCACCGGCTGCCGGTGAGCTTATGCTGCGCCGCGCCATTGCCGATATCGAAAGTCGGGTCAGCCCGCACCCCTGTAGCCCCGACGATGTCGTCGTCTTCCCCGGCGGCACCAATGCCATATACGCAGTGCTCTCCTGCCTGCTCAATCCCGGCGAACAGATTGTCATTCCCGAGCCCATGTACATCGGCTACGTGCCCATTACCGACGCGTTGCAGCTGGACGTTAAGAAAGTCGCGTGCCCGGCGGAACAGGGGTTTGCCTTTGATATCGAATCCATCAAGCAGGCGATTACCGACGATACCCGTGCGGTGATGATCAACACCCCGGTCAACCCCACGGGTGCCATGGCTACCCCGGAGCAGCTGCGCGAGCTTGCCGCCTACTGCCGCGCCCGCGATATCTGGCTTATCTCCGACGAAATGTACTCCATGATTACGTTCGCCCGCCGCCACACCTCGCTGCGCACCGCGGCGGAGCATCTGGATAACGTCATCGTGATCGACGGCCTGTCCAAATCCCACGCCATGAGCGGCTGGCGTCTTGGCTGGGCGGTGGCCCAGGGCGAACTGGTGGAGCGTCTCATCGAGTATGCCGGCGCCACCATTTTCGGGGTGCCGCAATTCATTCAGGAAGCGGCGGCCTTTGCGCTGGAGTTTGATACCTACTTCGTCAAACAGATGCGCGATGCTTACGAAAAGCGTCGCGACCTGATTGTCGATCGTATCGGTCGCATTCCGGGGCTTCGCTGTTATTCCCCGGATGCGGGTATGTTTGTGATGGTGGATGTGTCTGCAGTGGCAAAGTGCGGCGAAGCATTTGCGGAAGCGTTGCTGGATGCGGAGCGGGTGTCGGTACTGCCTGGAAAACCCTTCGGCCCCAGCGCCGTCAATCACGTGCGCCTGACCCTGGCGGCGGATGAAGCGGAGCTTTCGCGCGCGCTGGACCGGATTGAACGGTTTGTGACAAGCGGCTGCCGGAAAGCGGTGTGAAGGACTTTGCCCCGGCCGGTTTCCGGCCGGGGCATTTGCCGCTATCCTAAGTTGCAATTGACCGGGCTGCTTCTTGCAGTCGGTAATACCTGTTATCCAGAAGCGTAAAAATAGCGTGAAAATAGACCGCCACAACCTGAAGATTCTCGAAGTTCTACAGACCAATGCCCGTATCAGCAATCTCAATCTCGCCGATGAGATCGGGCTGTCCGAGAGTGCCTGTCTGGCGCGGGTGAAAAAACTCACCAGTGAAAAGTTTATCCGTGAGTTTCAGGCGGAAGTGAACCTCGACAAGGTGCGCCACGCGGAGTTCTATGTGAACGTGGCATTGAAGCGCCAGGACTCCAAAACCAGCGAAAGTTTCCGCCGAGCGATCAGCAAGATCGAACAGATCGTTTCCTGTGTGAAAATGTCCGGCGAGTTCGACTATATGTTGCGCTTTGTATGCCCGGATGCGGGGGATTTCAATCGCGTCTCCGAACAGCTGCTGGCGGACGAAGATGCGGCCATCACGCGCATGACCTCCCACCTGGTCATCGAAAAAACCAAACCGTTTACGGGTTACCCGCTGGAGCTGTTGTTTCAGGATTGATTGACGGTGCGCGCTTACGGAGTCTGGTACTTGAGCGGGCCCTTCTCCGAGGTTAAACCATCAGCGCAATAGTCCGATCGATCAACCACCAGGCCGACAGTCCGCCAACGATATAGGCCACAGGAAGGGCTGAAGCCACTGTCGCGGTGTGCCCGGTGCGGGTTTCCCACCGATGCACGGAGGGCATCCTCCGCAGCAGAAGCATCAGTGCGCTGACCGCGAGAATAAAAGCGAGCTGACCCGCTTCTACCCCGAGGTTGAAGACGGTGAGTGACAGCGGAATCGCATAGTCCGGGACCCCGATCTCGGAAAGGGCTCCTGCGAATCCGAGTCCGTGTAGCAACCCGAAAGCAAACGCCACCAGCCACGGCTTGCGGATCGCCAGGGTTTTACGCCCTTCCAGCTTGTGCAGAATCTCCACCGCCACAAATACGATGCTGAGCGCGATCAATGCCTCCACGGGTCCTTGAGGAACGGAAACAATCCCCAGCACCGCCAGTGCCAGAGTGACGCTATGGGCCAGGGTGAAGGCGGTGATCGTTGTCACCAATTGTCTCCAGCCGCTGACCAGTACCACCAGGGCAAGCACAAACAGAAGATGGTCAGCCCCCAACAGAATGTGCTCCAGGCCCAACACAAAATAGGTGCCCCCGATTTCTTCGGTATCGGCGCGATCTGTGACAATCAATTGTGGGCGATCTGGCAGCAGTCGGGTGACCTGCTCGCGATCGTCCAGCCAGCGGATGCGTACCAGCGCATCGGTCAAGGTATTTGCCAGCCCCGTGATCTCTATGGTGCTGCCAATCAGATTTTCGCGATGCCGGACTTTCCAGCGCTCCACATAATAACCTCTGACAAACCGGGCGGAGGGCAGTGCGAGCGCGGGAGTATCCTGGGAGAATTTTACATCCAGTGACAGACGAAGATCGCCGCGAGCCGGCACCCGCCAGGTAACGTCAAAGGTTTGTGCATCACTCTGAATGATATTCAGCGAGGCTGGGCGCAGTTCGTGTGCCAGAGCAAGCGCAGGCAACAGCAGCGTGAGTGCAAGCAGGACTCTTTTCATTGAGCGGTGACCTCGCTGGACTGAGAGGTAACCTGAATCCGGTAATTGGCTCGCAGCGTTTCATACTGGGTCTGGAGGATTCTGTCCTGTTCTTCCAGCTGCCAGTCCCTCAGTACATCAGCGCGGATTTCGTTGAATGCCGGCTCTCGCTGTGGATTGTGAGCGGAGATCTTTACCAGATGCTCGCCGTAAGCCGAGGTGAGGGGGCCGACCCACTGGTTCTTCGGGAGTTCCAGCAGTTGCCGGGAGAAGTCGGCGCCAAACTGACGGTCGATACGTGCGGCACTGGCGGCGTCAAAGTGAAAGGGAAGCAAGGTACTGTCCCCCAGCTTGTGCGGGTTGCCGCCGGCGGTGAGTTTGGTGAGGATCAGGCGTGCGTCTTCCGCGGCCTGCTCTCTCTTGTTGCTATCGAGGAAAATCTGTTCAAAGGTGTACTGCGCGGGCAATGTGTACTTCTGCGCATTTCGCCGGTGGTAATCCCGTAGTACCGGTTCCGCGGGTTCAATGGTATTGACGAGGTCTCGGGCCAATAGCTCCATCTTCATCCGCATGCGATGCCTGACGACGGTGTCGTCTTTATCCAACCCCATTTTTACCGCTTCCCGGTAAAGGACTTCTTCGCGCACGTAGTCGTCGATCAGCCCCTGCAATTCCCCGGGCCCGGGCGGACGCTGCCAGCCGCGTTCGAAGAGACCGGACAGTTGGCGGATACGGGCGTCGCTGACCGTGATGCTTTCACGGTCAGCGGTGTATGCGCCCTGGAAAAAATGGTTGATGCCGAATAACAAGGCGCCGATCAGGGCGAAGTGGGCGCTGGGATCTTTGAGCCAATGCAAGGTCACTGGAGAACTCCGGCTAATGGATATTATTCGGGGGTATAGGAGAAATTTCTTATGCGGTTGAGCTTAGTTCATGAATCACAGCGTGGCCGGTGGTGGCATGGAAAAGTGTTTGGCAGAAGGCTGAAATAGCGGTAAAAAGTGGCTGTTGGCGCTTAAAGGCATCTACACTCTGTACGGGATTGCCACGCCTGACGGACCGCCACGGCGGCGACCAGTGAATTCAAGGGAGAAATTTGATGAAAGCTCCGACACTCTCGGCAATATGTGTTCTTCTGGGCAGCCTGATCACGGGCAGTCTGGCAGCAGCGGATGCGGTAGAGGACAAGTACAAGCAGGCATGCCATATCTGCCACGACACCGGTGTGGCCAATGCCCCGAAGGTACACGATGTGGAAGCGTGGAAACCGCGTCTGGATAAGGGGATGGACGCTCTGCTCAATTCGGTTAAGAGCGGCCTTAACGCCATGCCTCCCGGGGGGATGTGCACCGATTGCAGTGACGAGGACTACAAGGCTCTGATCGGGTATATGTCCTCGCCCAAACCCTGATGGGTTTGCAGGAGCCTGAACTACAGGCGAGTTGGTGACTGGGCTAATTGCCTGCAGAGCAGGTCCTGCAAGAAACAGTTTGGCCCACTCGGCGTGTTTTGGCTTGTGTCGGCGAGAAAATTATGACGGACAATTAGTCCTCAGAATCGGCCAATGGAATTTACAAATGGCAAAGTTGTGCCATTTGCACGAGAGCATTTACGCCGGTAGCCGTTCCCTGCGGAATTCCGTCGGAGTCTTGGCGTGTCGCTGTTTGAACGCCACATTGAATGGACTGAGAGAGCGGTAGCCCACATCCAGCGCAATGGTGAGCACCGGCAGATGCGCCTCACCGGGATCTGACAGTCTCCGGCTTGCCTCGTCGATACGATACTGGTTCAGGTATTCGTTGAAATTGCGAAATCCCAGATGTTTGTTGATCAGCGCGCGCAATACATGCTCGCGTGCATCCAGCTGTTCGGCAAGCTCGCGAATGGTGAGCCCGGTACGGCGGTAGCCGCCGCTCTCCATATGGCTGCGCAGTGTCTCCAGCAGCGTGATCTGGCTTGCATCGAGTGGTAGTGGCGGCGCTGGCTCGGGCGCAGGTTCCTGATTCGGCTCTGCTGTAACTGGCAGGGATTCTTCGAGGGCCCGGGGTGACAGCGCCAACAGCCACAGACAGGCCGCGAACGCCAGCACCGAGGCCATGGCCGCATGCAGTGTGGGGATGCCTCGTGGTACGGGAAAATAGTTGAAGAGAAATTCCGCGCACACCACCAGTGACATGTAACTGCCTATGGCAATCAGAAGCGCCATACGCAACTGCCGCCGCTCCGTCACCAGGTCGGATTGTAACTGCTGTAACAGAGTAATTACTCCCGCGGCGATCAAGCCCAGCTTGAATGGCTGCGACAGTACATAAAAGAATGCATGAACATTGAACTGGGCCGCGAGTTCAATGGCAAAATCTGCGGCGATCACGCACCAGCCCCACTGGGGAAATTTTTCCCCCTCACTGCACAGCTGGTGAGTAAACAACCAGAACGCGCCTGGAACCAGGATAGTCGGCAGATCTATCAGGAAGTCGAGCAGTGGTTGCTCAACGTCCAATAATGGCCGCAACAGATAGAAAAACACCCCGCAAATCACCACCAGCAGCCATTTGCCGCCGCCGTAACGGGCCTGGCTGAGACCAATACGCGCTCCGAGCAGTAATAAAAGCCCACAGGACGCGCCGGTAAAAAATACGTAATTCACTGGGTACCTCTGAAATAGGTATCGCAATCAACGCCAGCGTTCCGCCCAGGCATCGAGTACCTTACGGCTGTATGTGTGCCGGCCGTAACTGCCGTTGTAGTAGGCCAATGCGTTTGGCATGTTGCCTTTGGCCTTCTGGATGTAGTGTTTGAGAATGGTACAGCCGTAGCGGAGATTGGTGTCCATATTGATGAGATTGTCGTCTGGGCGGCCGATCTCGTTTTTCCAGAACGGCATCACCTGCATCATGCCCTGAGCGCCTACGCGGGAAACGGCATAGGGGTCGAAGGCACTTTCGATCTGGATTACCGCCAACACAATTTCCGGCTGCAGTCCCGCCCGCGTCGCTTCCCGGTGGATCGCCTTGAGCACGTGCATACGCTCCTGCGGATCCTTGATATAGCGCGCCAGCGGCTGGGACTTGGCCATCAACCACACCTCCGCATCGAAGCGATCGACGAAGGAGTCCGCTTCGGTCACGGCTTCCCTGAGTGCCACCAGCAGCTGCGGGTCCACCTCTTTGACCTGGGCGGGTGCGGCAGTGCTGAACAGGCACAGCAGGAGTGTGGTGAGGGTTGCTCTTATCATGGGGTAGGATTTTACGGGAAGCTTTGGGATTTCGGTACATCGCAAGATGTCACGCCCTTCGCATCGAAGTGCATTACTCCGCAGGACCATTTGAACAGAGCGGTGATCTATTCGCGAAGGGTGAGTGCTGGGGGGAGGGTTTCGAAAGCGTCGGCGACAGGGACGTCGCCGACGCAGCGTACAGGGATGTATTCACAGCGGTTTCGAAACCCTCCCCCCAGTGCTCGACCGCCTCCGGGTCAGCATACGGAGTGACAGAGGGCTACGAAGTAAACATCATTCAGTGAGCGATTTTCTCGAGCAGGATGTCCACGATCTGATCCGCAGAAAACTCTGAATTCTCAGAATCGCGACGGCCCTTGTACTCGATCTTGCCGCCTTCCAGGCCGCGGTCGCCGACCACGATGCGGTGTGGAATACCCATCAACTCGGTATCCGCCAGCATTGCACCCAGACGCGCCTTCGGTTCATCCATCAGCAGCACATCGATACCCTTGGCGGTGAGCGCCGCATAGATGTGCTCACACTTCTGGGTAACCGCTTCACTCTTCTGCATATTGATCGGCACAATCGCCAGCTGGAACGGCGCTATCGCCTCCGGCCAGATGATGCCGGCCTCATCGTGATTCTGCTCGATAGCCGCCGCCACAACACGGGAAACCCCAATGCCGTAACAGCCCATCACCATCACCTGCTCCTTGCCGTTCTCATCCAGCATCTTGGCATTCATCGCCTGGCTGTACTTGTTGCCCAGCTGGAAAATATGGCCCACTTCGATACCGCGCTTGATCTCAATCACACCCTCGCCATCCGGGCTCGCGTCGCCAGCCACCACATTGCGCAGGTCTTCCACGCGAGCGAGCGCCACATCGCGCTCCCAGTTCACACCGGTCAGGTGGTAATCATCCCTGTTGGCGCCGCACACAAAGTCCGCCAGATGCGCCGCGGCGCGATCCACGATCACATCGATCTTCAAGCCCACCGGGCCCAATGAGCCAATGCCGCAACCCAGCTCCGCGGCAATACGCGCTTCCGGGGCAAACAGCAGGGGGCTGGCGACGCCCGGCAGTTTCTCGGCTTTCAGCTCATTCAGCTCGTGATCACCGCGCAGCACCAGGGCCACCAGCGGCGCCTCGGCATCTTCTTCCTCGGTCTCACCCAGAACGATCAGGGTTTTTACCGAGGTATTCGCGGCAATACCGAAAGCTTCTTCCAGTGCGGCAATGGTTTTCTGTCCCGGGGTATGCAGCTCCGCCATTTCCTTGCTCGGTGCAGGGCGGTCACCGGCAGGCGCTACGGCTTCCGCCAGTTCCACATTCGCCGCGTAACGGCTCACTGTGGAAAACGCGATGTCGTCCTCGCCACTCTGAGCCAGAACGTGGAATTCGTGGGAGTGGGAGCCGCCGATGGAACCGGTGTCTGCCAGAACCGGGCGGTAATCCAGACCAATGCGATCGAAGATGCGGCAGTAGGCATCGTGCATCACATCGTAGGTCTCCTGCAGGGAGTCCATGGTCAGGTGGAAGGAATAGGCATCCTTCATGGTGAACTCGCGCGCGCGCATCACGCCGAAGCGCGGGCGGATCTCGTCGCGGAACTTGGTCTGGATCTGGTAGAAATTCGCCGGCAGCTGTTTGTAGCTGCTGATCTCGGTGCGGATCAGGTCGGTGATCACCTCCTCGTGGGTCGGGCCCAGGCAGAAGGGGTTGTCGTGGCGATCCTGAATACGCAGCAGTTCCGGTCCGTATTGCTGCCAGCGGCCGGATTCTTCCCACAGTTCCGCCGGTTGTACCACCGGCATCAGCACTTCCAGCGCACCCGCGCGGTCCATCTCCTCGCGCACGATACGCTCCACCTTGCGCAGTACGCGCAGACCGGTGGGCAGCCAGGTGTAGAGTCCTGAAGAGAGGCGGCGGATCATGCCGGCGCGCAGCATCAGCTGGTGGCTGATGACCACAGCGTCATTGGGGGTTTCTTTCTGGGTGGCGATCAGATAGCGGGAGGCGCGCATAGGGCTTTCTTTTTGGTCGTTGAATTTCAGAGGGCGGCCATTTTACGCCGTTGCAGCGCCGTTTTGGTAGGGCCACCTAGTTTGACGCGAAGGTACAGGTGCCGCCACGGGTTTAATCTGTGTCTTGAAACAGAAAACCCCGCAAAAGCGGGGTTTTCGTACCGGGAAGTGGCGAGAATCAGGACTCGGCCATTTCCTTCAGTTTCTTCAGCGGGCGAATTTTTACCTGGATGCTCGCGGGCTTGGCCTTGAACATGGTCTCTTCGCCAGTGAAGGGGTTGATACCTTTACGCGCTTTCTTGGCCGGCTTTTTCACCGTGGTGATTTTCAGCAGGCCCGGCAGAGCGAATTCCCCCACAGCCTTTTTCTTCACGTGGCTCTCGATCACGTTGGTCAGCTCGTCCAGTACCGCCTGAACCTGCTTGCGGGACAGCTCGGTGGCCTCGGCAATGTGGTTCAGCACCTGGGTCTTGGTGAATTTCTCTTTCGCTACCGCCAGTTTCTTGGCTGGAGCTGCTTTGGCTGGCGCCTTCTTGGCGGGAGCCTTTTTCGCTGCAGTTTTGGCTGCTGCTTTCTTGGCGGGGGCTTTCTTAGCTGCTGCGGTCTTGCGTGCGGCCATCGTTAGCTTCCTTCTATATCAGTGTTTTTCCAGTGAAAGTGGTTCGGGAGCTCCGGATATCGGTCGGATTCTCCAGTACGACAGGGGGTTCCCAAGTACTGGACTGAGTATATCCAGTTTTTATCCGCGCGCACCGGGAAAAATTGGAAAAAAAGTGCATTTTTACAGGGTTTTGGCCGGAATTTAGCCTTTTGTAGCGGAAGGGCAGGGCTCCGCAGTGGCCGAATGCAGGTAACTTCTTCCCTCCGGGGGGCTCATGTATAATCTGCGCCCCTTTGAATGCTGTGAGATTTCGGGTAAAAGCCATGCCTATCTACGAATACCAGTGCAGGGCCTGCGGCCACCAGATGGAAGCCCTGCAGCGTATGAGCGATGCACCGCTGACGGACTGCCCCGCGTGCAACCAGGCGGAACTGAGCAAGAAAATTTCCGCGGCCGGATTCCGGCTCAAAGGTGGCGGCTGGTATGAAACCGATTTCAAGACCGGCAGCAAGAAGAACCTGGCGGGCGACGCCGCCAAGCCGAACAAGGACAAGCCGGCAGCCAGTTCCGGCACTGCCAAAGCAAGCTGATTCAACATTACTGACTAAGGGAATAAGACTCCATGCGCACCGATTACTGTGGCGCCCTGCGATCCGCCGATATTGACCGCGAAGTAACCCTGTGTGGCTGGGTAGACCGCCGCCGCGATCACGGCGGGGTGATCTTCATCGACCTGCGCGATCGCGATGGCATTGCCCAGGTGGTGTTTGATCCGGACGCCGCCGAACATTTCAAGCTGGCGGACCGCGTGCGCAGCGAGTACGTTCTCAAGGTCACCGGCCGCGTGCGTGCGCGTGCGCCGGAAGCGGTCAACCCGAATATGGTGACCGGCGAAATTGAGGTTTACGGCCTGCAGCTGGAAATTCTGAACTCCGCGGAAACCCCGCCCTTTCAGCTGGACGAGCACACCGCGGTTGGCGAAGACGTACGCCTCAAGTACCGTTATCTGGATCTGCGTCGCAACGAGATGCAGCGCAATCTGCGTTTCCGCTCCCAGATTACCAACGCCATCCGCAACTACCTCGATGGCGAGGGCTTCCTGGATATCGAGACCCCGATCCTGACCCGGGCCACGCCCGAAGGTGCCCGTGATTATCTGGTGCCGAGCCGTACCCACGCGGGCAAATTCTTCGCGCTGCCGCAGTCCCCGCAGCTGTTCAAGCAGCTGCTGATGGTGTCCGGTTACGA
The DNA here is from genome assembly GCF_002959965.1 of Microbulbifer pacificus. Taxonomy (NCBI): domain Bacteria; kingdom Pseudomonadati; phylum Pseudomonadota; class Gammaproteobacteria; order Cellvibrionales; family Microbulbiferaceae; genus Microbulbifer; species Microbulbifer pacificus. Next base: position 665,420 of record NZ_PREV01000026.1, on the reverse strand, counting down.
CCGCTACTACCAGATCGCCAAGTGCTTCCGCGACGAAGACCTGCGTGCAGACCGCCAGCCCGAATTCACCCAGATCGATATCGAGACCAGCTTTCTCGATGAGAACGCCATCATGTCCATTACCGAGGGCATGATCCGCAAGCTGTTCAAAGAGTTGAAAGGCGTGGAGCTGGGAGAGTTTCCGCGTATGCCGTTCTCTGAAGCGATGGCGAAATTCGGTTCCGACAAGCCCGATCTGCGTATCCCGCTGGAGCTGGTGGATATCAAGGATTTGATGACCGAGGTGGACTTCAAGGTGTTCTCCGGTCCGGCCAACGACCCGAAAGGTCGCGTTACCGCGTTGAAAGTCCCCGGTGGCAACGACAAGCTGACCCGCAAGCAGATCGACGATTACACCAAGTTCGTTGGTATCTACGGCGCCAAGGGGCTGGCCTATATCAAGGTTAACGACAAGTCCGACCTGGAAAACGGTCTGCAGTCCCCCATTGTCAAATTCCTGCCGAACGAGGTGCGCGCCGCCATTCTCGACCGCCTGCAGGCGGAAAATGGCGATCTCATCTTCTTCGGTGCTGACAAGGGGAAAGTGGTCTCCGAGGCACTCGGTGCCCTGCGCTGCAAGCTGGGTGAAGACCTGAACCTGTACGTCTCCGAGTGGGCACCTCTGTGGGTTGTGGACTTCCCCATGTTCGAGGAGAACGACGATGGCAGCGTTACCGCGCTGCACCACCCGTTTACCTCACCGTCCTGCCCGGCGGAGGAGCTGGAAAAGAACCCGCTGGAAGCCCTGTCCCGCGCCTACGACATGGTACTGAACGGTACCGAGCTGGGCGGCGGTTCTATCCGTATTCATAACCAGGACATGCAGCAGACGGTATTCCGCGCTCTGGGTATCAGTGCGGAAGAGCAGCGCGAAAAATTCGGCTTCCTGCTGGATGCTCTCAAGTTCGGCGCGCCGCCCCACGGTGGTTTGGCCTTCGGCCTCGACCGTCTGGTGATGCTGATGACCAACAGCGACTCGATTCGTGACGTCATCGCCTTCCCGAAAACCCAGAGTGCTGCGTGTGTGATGACCGATGCACCGGGAGCGGTGGATGCCAAGCAACTGCGCGAGTTGAGTATCCGGCTGCGCAGTAAAGAGGAGCAGGTGGGCTGATCCTGCCGGCAAGGTTTTCGGCTCAGGCTTCCGGCCGCCACCGGAAGCCTTTTTCATTTTCAGGCGACAACTTCGGAGTCAATTCAGGGGGTTAACCATGGCGGGACACAGTAAATGGGCCAACATCAAGCACCGCAAGGCCGCTCAGGATGCCAAGCGGGGCAAGATCTTTACCAAAATCATTCGCGAACTGACCGTTGCCGCCAAGGCTGGCGCCAATCCGGATGACAACCCGACGCTGCGTACCACCATCGACAAAGCCCTCGGCGCGAATATGAAGCGCGATACCATCGACAAGGCGATTGCCCGCGGTGCCGGCGCCAATGATGGCGACAACTATGAATCGGTCACCTATGAGGGGTATGGCGTTGGCGGTGTTGCGGTTCTGGTGGAGTGCCTGACCGACAACCGCAATCGCACCGTCAGCGAAGTGCGTCACGCCTTCACCAAGCGCGGCGGCAACCTGGGTACCGATGGCTCCGTCGCCTATCTCTTTTCGCGCAAGGGGCAGATGTTCTACGAGTCTGGCGTGGATGAAGAGGCACTGATGGAAGCGGCGCTGGAGGCCGGTGCGGAAGATATCGTCACCCATGACGATGGCAGCATCGAGGTGACCACTGAATTTACCGATTACATGGCCGTGAAAGAGGGGCTCGCCGCAGCGGGGTTCCCCCCGGGCAGCGCGGAAATTGCCATGATCCCCTCGACCACTGTGCCCCTGGACAAGGACGGTGCGGAAAAGGTGTTGGCGCTGGTGGATATGCTGGAAGACCTCGACGATGTACAGAACGTCTATACCAACGCCGATATTCCTGAAGAGGTGATGGCCGAGCTGGACTGATCCCATATCCACCGCGAGATAACGTGCCCCGCCAGTCGGGGCATTTTTGTATCTGAACACCGAGGCTTTCTTTCGCCTTGACGCCCCGCGATCACCTTGGGACACTTCCCACTGGAATTGTATAAATGTACAGGGGGTAGGCTGCCGTGACCCGAATCCTGGGGATAGACCCCGGCTCGCGCAAGACCGGCTATGGCCTGATTGACGTGGAGCGCTCGCAGGCACGTTATGTGGCCAGCGGTGTGATCCGCATACCGGACGCGCCTTTGCCAGAGCGACTCAAGCTCATTTTCGACGCCGTCAGTCAGATCGCCCAGCAATATCAGCCCGAGCAGATGGCCATCGAAAACGTGTTCATGGCCAAGAGCGCGGGCTCGGCCCTAAAGCTCGGGCAGGCGCGGGGCGCCGCCATCGTCGCCGCCACCAATGCCGGACTGCCGGTGTCGGAATATGAAGCGCGCAAGGTGAAGCAGGCGGTGGTGGGCAACGGTGCAGCAGACAAGCTGCAGGTGCAGCACATGGTCAAAACCCTGCTGAAACTTCCCGCTTCACCGCAGGAGGATGCCGCGGATGCGTTGGCGGTGGCGCTCTGTCATCTGCACACGGTGCAGACGCTGATCCAGTCGTCCACCGGTTCCCGGGCCCGGTTCCGGCGTGGGCGTCTGAGTGTTACCTGACTTGGTGTTTTGCTCGTTGGTGGGCAAATTCATAGAACTATATGCGAAGGTGCTGATACCGATATTTGTTTGCGAGACCTTCCGCGAGAGGGGCCGAAGGCGCCGTGAATACGTGGAGCGGCTGGGCCACCTCGCGGAAGAGTCCCCATGGATGGGTTGAGGGGGGCGCGTAGCTCGTGTCTCGCACACAGCAATCGATAGCAGCACCGCCACCGGGCCTCCAGAAGCAGGGCTCCGGAATTAAGAAAATGAAACTGAGACAACAATGATCGGAAGACTTACCGGCAAGCTGGCTGCGGTTCAGCCGCCACAACTTTTGGTGGATGTGCAGGGGGTAGGCTACGAAGTGCTGGCCCCCATGACCACCATATTCGAATTGCCGCAACTGGGTGGCAGTGTGCAATTGCACACCCACCTGGCGGTGTCGGAAACCTCCCAACAGCTGTTTGGCTTTCTCCGCGAATCGGATCGCCAGCTGTTTCGCACCCTCATCAAGGTCAACGGTGTCGGCCCGAAAATGGCACTGGCGATCCTGTCCGGTCTCGATGGCGTCGCCCTCGCACGCTGCGTGGCCGACGATAATGTCGCAGCGTTGGTAAAAGTACCCGGTGTCGGTAAAAAGACCGCCGAGCGCCTGATTATCGAGCTGCGCGGCAAACTTACTCCACAGGTTGGCGACCTCGGCGATATCCCATTGATGGCAGTCAGTGCCACACCGAAAGTCGACTATGCCGGCGAGGCTGAGAGTGCTCTCGTAGCACTGGGCTACAAACCCACCGATGCCACCAAAATGATCGCCCGCGCCGTTAAGGATCAGTCCGACGCCGACAGCGCCACCCTGATCCGCCTCGCCCTGAAGAGCATGGCTCCGGCCTGAATTGTTTGTGCCCGTGTGGCTGAGCCTGATTTAACGAGTAGATTCTGTGATTGAAGCCGACCGTCTCATCGCTCCCGAACCCATAGGCCCTTCCGGTCAGGAAGAGCAGTACGACCGTGCCGTGCGCCCCAAGTCTCTCGCAGACTATGTGGGCCAGCCGGTGGTGCGGGAGCAGATGGAAATCTTTATTCAGGCGGCGAAGCTGCGCAAGGAAGCGCTTGACCACACTCTGGTGTTCGGCCCGCCCGGCCTTGGCAAGACCACTCTCGCCAATATCATTGCCGCGGAAATGGGGGTGGCGATCAAAACCACCTCCGGCCCGGTACTGGAGAAGGCCGGGGATCTTGCCGCCATCATGACCAATCTGGAGCCGGGTGATGTGCTGTTCATCGACGAGATCCACCGCCTTAGTCCCCATGTGGAAGAGGTGTTGTATCCGGCGATGGAGGACTATCAGCTCGATATCATGATCGGCGAAGGCCCGGCCGCGCGCTCCATCAAACTGGACCTGCCACCGTTTACCCTGGTCGGTGCGACCACGCGCGCGGGCCTGCTTACCTCGCCGCTGCGGGACCGTTTTGGCATCGTACAGAGACTCGAGTTCTACAACATCGACGACCTCACCAGCATTGTTGCCCGCTCTGCCCGCCTGATGGGGGTGGAAATGGATGAGGGGGGCGCGCGGGAAGTGGCCTGCCGTGCCCGTGGAACCCCGCGTATCGCCAACCGACTGTTGCGGCGGGTGCGCGATTATGCGGAGGTAAAAGGCAATGGCCACGTGTGTGCCGAGACTGCTGACCGCGCGCTGAACATGCTCAATGTGGACGCGCGCGGATTCGACCAGCTCGATCGCCGCATGCTGCTCACCATGATCGAAAAGTTTGATGGCGGCCCGGTAGGGGTCGACAGCCTGGCCGCCGCGGTCAGCGAAGAGCGCGACACTATTGAGGATGTGCTCGAACCCTACCTGATCCAGCAGGGCTACATCACCCGCACCCCGCGGGGTCGGGTGGTGACGGCGCTGGCCTATGAACATTTTGGTATCCCGAAGCCCGACCGCACCTGACGAACTGGTCGTCATCCTGTAGCATGTTGTCCTATCGTTGGTGGTTGCCGTTTTGTCCTTGCAGACGGTACCGGCGACCGCCACACCGCAGAAGATCAATAAAACCGAGTTCGCGGTCGGCGATTTAAGGACAACCTGTGCCAGAACCCTTCCACATTCCCATTCGCGTCTACATCGAGGATACCGATGCGGGCGGCATCGTCTATTACGTAAATTATTTGAAGTATATGGAGCGGGCCCGCACAGAAATGGTCCGTTCGCTCGGCTATGATAAGCCGGCAATGCCACAGCAGGGGCTGCTGCTGGTGGTGCATTCAGCGGAGGTTCAGTATCGAAAGTCTGCAATATTGGACGATCAATTACAGGCCAGTGCCGCCATCGGCAAACTGGGGCGCGCCGCGATTACCTTTGAGCAGAAAATCTGGCGCGGCGATGAAATTATTTGCGAGGGTGTGGTCAAAGTGGCCTGCGTCGACGACGCCAGCCGCAAGCCCTGCGCTCTACCCGAATCCATCTATCAAGCATTGAAGGCAGTGAGTTAACGACATGAATGCCGGTGAACAACTTTCTCTGTGGGGGCTGATTTCCAGCGCCAGTCTGCTGGTACAGCTGGTAATGCTGATGCTGCTCATGGCCTCGGTGGTCTCCTGGGTGATGATCATCCAGCGCGGTACCTACCTGTCCCGTGCGCGCAAGGCCATGATCAACTTCGAGCGCCGGTTCTGGTCCGGTTCGGATCTGAATCAGCTGTTCCGCGACGGCAATGCGGCGGCGGAGCGGGGCAAGATCGATGGCGTTGAATCCCTGTTTCGTGCCGGATTCACCGAGTTCACCCGTTTGCGTCAGCAGGGCAAGAGCAGCCCGGCGGCGGTGATGGAAGGCACCGAGCGCGCCATGCGCGTGGCGATGTCCCGGGAGCAGGAGAAGGTGGAAATGAACCTGCCATTCCTTGCCACCGTAGGTTCCGTCAGCCCCTACATCGGCCTGTTCGGTACCGTGTGGGGCATCATGAACTCTTTCCGTGGCCTCGCTACCATGCACCAGGCGACGATTGCCACCGTGGCACCGGGTATTTCCGAGGCACTGGTAGCGACTGCCATGGGGCTGTTCGCCGCCATACCCGCGGTCATGGCCTACAACCGCTACTCCGCCAAGGCCGAGTGGCTGCTGTCCAGCTATGAAACCTTCGCGGAAGAGTTCTCCTCCATCCTGCACCGCAAAGTGCACGCCGCCAGCTGAGGCGCCCATAGCGGAGCTGTGCCAGGAGTCGAACCATGAGCAATTTTCGCAAAGCCCCCAAGCGCAAGCTGGTCTCCGAGATCAACGTGGTGCCATACATCGATGTGATGTTGGTGCTGCTGATTGTTTTCATGGTGACCGCACCGCTGTTGATGCAGGGGGTCAAGGTCGATCTGCCGGACGCACCGTCCGCGCCGATCGAGGATACCGACGACGAGCCACTGATCGTGTCCGTGAAGGCAGATGGCACTTACTACCTCAATCTCGGCGAGGATGAAAAGGTCGCCAAGCCGCTGCCGGAGATCAAGGAAACGGTTGCCAAGGTGTTGCGCCAGAAGCCGAAGACCCCGGTGCTGGTGTGGGGTGATACCGATGCAAAGTACGGCCTGATCGTGGGCGCGATGACGCACCTGCAGCAGGCGGGGGCGCCGAGCGTCGGTCTCGTCACCGAGCCGCCGTCACAATGATCCGGGACCTTGCAGTATGAACGGCTCTTACGGTCCGGCTATCGTTATTAGTGTGGCGCTGCACGCCCTGTTGATTGCCGTGCTGACGTTTGGGTGGGAGGCCGAGCACAAGAAGGAGCTCAAGCCCATGCCCAAGTTCGTGCAGGCAAAACTGGTGCAGCTGGAGTCCAAGTCGACCAATGAACGCAAGGCGCCGCCGAAGGTGGATCTGATCGAGAAGCAGCGCCGCCAGCAGGAACTCGAGCGCCAGCAGAAGGCGGCGGAAGAGAAGAAACGCCAGGCCGCCGCGGAACGCAAGAAAAAGGAAGAGGCGGACAAGAAGCGCAAGGCCGAAGAGGCCCGCAAGAAAAAAGAGGCGGAAGAAAAAGCCCGCAAGGAAAAGGAACGCAAGGAAAAAGCACGGCAGGAGAAGCTGGAGCAGGAGCGTAAGAATGCTTTTGAAGATGCGTTGGAGGATGAGGAAGAGGTCCACGATGCCAGCAGTGATGCCGCCGCCGTTATGTCCGTGGCCCAGGCTATCCAGCAGCGCATCGAATCCGTATGGAGCCGCCCGCCCAGTGCCCGCAACGGCATGGTGGTGGAAGTGCAGATCAATTTCGTGCCTACGGGACGGGTGGTTGCCGCCACTATTACCCGGGGGAGCGGCAATGCCGCGGTGGACAGATCGGTGCTGACTGCGGTCAAGAAAGTCGAAGTATTCCCGGAAGTGGCCGACGTGGCCCGCAAGGAACCGTCGCTGTTCGAGCGGCAGATCCGCACAACCAAACTGATATTCAGAGTCGAAGGCCTGCGCCAATGATGAAAAAAAGAGTCTCCCTGCTGTTTGCCACCCTGGTCAGCTGTGTGCTGGCCGTGTCCGCCAGGGCACAGCTGGTGGTTGAGATTAGCGACGGAAACCAGGACCCGACCCCGATCGCGGTGGCACCGTTTGACTGGTCCGGAACCGGTGTGTTGCCGGAGGATGTTTCCGAGATCATCGCCGCGGACCTTCGCCGCAGCGGACTGTTCGCGCCGGTGCCGCGGGAAGATATGCTGTCTTTCCCCAAGACGCCGGAAGAGGTCAGCTTCCGCGACTGGCGCGTGTTGGGCACCGAGTATGTGGTCACCGGCCGCATGCAGCCCCAGTCCGGCGGCTATTTGTTGAGCTTTGATCTGGTCAACGTTTTTGGTCAGAGCAAGATGTTCACCAAACAGGTTACCGGCGGACCCCAGCAACTGCGGGATATCGCGCACCGCGCTGCAGATGAGATCTTTGAAGCCATTACCGGTATCCGTGGCGCCTTCGGCACCCAGATGATCTATGTGCAGGAAACCTCCCGTGGCGGGCAGCCCAGTTATGCCCTGATGGTTTCGGATGTCGACGGCGCGCGCGCACGCCAGATCCGGCGCTTCAGTGCGCCGGTGATGTCACCGAGCTGGTCCCCCAATGGTCAGGAGGTGGCCTATGTCTCTTTCGAGACCGGTCGCCCAGCAATCTTCCGTGAAAATATCCGCACTGGCGCGCGCCAGCAGCTCACCAACTTCAAAGGGTTGAACAGCTCTCCCACCTGGTCGCCAGACGGTACCAAGCTGGCCATGGTGCTGTCGAAGGACGGTAACCCGGAGATCTATGTGCTCGATCTGCGCAGTGGCCAGTTCACCCGGATGACCCGCCACTTCTCCATTGATACCGAGCCGAACTGGATGCCGGATGGAAAATCGCTGGTTTTCACTTCCGACAGGGGAGGTAAGCCACAAATTTATCAATTGACTCTTGCCACGGGTCAAGTAGACCGCTTAACCTTCGACGGCGATTACAACGCGCGCCCGCGGGTCTCTCCCGATGGCAAAACGCTGGTTATGGTGCATCGTAGCAGCGGGGTATTCACCATCGCTACGATGGATATCGTTTCCGGCAGAATGCGTGTCCTCACGGAGACGCGCCTGGACGAATCCCCAAGTATTGCGCCCAATGGCGCGATGCTGATGTACGCCACCAAGCGGGGGAGTAAGGGTATTCTGGCAGCGGTGTCGCTGGATGCCGGAGTCAAATACAGTCTGCCTTCGCAACAGGGAAATGTCCGCGAGCCGGCGTGGTCGCCTTACTTTGATTGATGCAGTACCCACAGGGAGCCTTATGTTCTTGCTATGGGTGTGAAATCAAACAAATAAGAAGAAGGTAATTCCCGGTAAAGTTACCGGGTGGTATGTCTGACAAGATTTTTCGATAACACTTTAAGCGGAGTTGTTTATGTTCAAATCAGTTAAAACCGGTCTGGGTCTGGCTTGCGTACTGGCAGTAATGGCCGGTTGTTCCAGCACCGATACCGACGATAGCGCCAATGCTAACGCCTACAACCAAACCCAGGCTCCTGTAGTAGAAGACACTACCACTCAGGCTCCGGTTGCTCTGGACAATGTCGTTTACTTCGACTTCGACCAGTCCCTGCTGAAGCCGTCCACCCGTGAGCTGCTGATCAAGCACGCTGACCGTATGCGCGGCGCCACTGGCACCGTGCGTCTGGAAGGCCACGCTGATGAGCTGGGTACCCGTGAATACAACCTGGCGCTGGGTGAGCGTCGTGCCAACGCTGTTCGCGATTTCCTGGTTCTGCAAGGCGTAAACGCCGCGAACCTGGAAGTGATCAGCTACGGTGAAGAGCGCCCGGCTTCCGAAGGCTCCAGCGAAAGCGCTCGTGCCATGAACCGTCGCGTGGTTATCAACTAATCTGAAAACATGGTTTTGTCTTTTCTGATTAGAAGTATCGCGGTTACCGCAGCCTTTATGGCTGCGGTATCGACCTCGTATGCGCAGGCTCCGGTGGTGGATCTGTCCAGCGGCAGTACCACAAACCGGGGCATTGCAACTCCGCCGCCCCCGAGTTATCCGCAGCTAGCCAGCCGTGCGGATAGCTCAGCCGGCCGCCTGCAGGCAAACCCGCAGGCGGACGCCTACTACCAGATGCAGGTTCTGCAGCAGGAAGTTCAGGAGCTAAGGGGAGCCGTGGAGGAGTTGAGACATGAAGTCAAACGGCTGCGCCAACAGCGCACCGAAGATTACATGGATCTCGACCGCAGAATTTCCAAACTGAGTGGCACAGCCCCCGCGACCGGAGCTCCCGAGTCCGGAGCCGCTGACACTGAAGAAGCCGATGCGGGGGTTCAGCCCCAGACGCCGGCAAGCGGTGGTGTAGCGGCGGCCAGCGAGAACGAAAAGGATCGCTATCAGGCGAGCTTTGACCTTGCGCGCAACGGTGATTACGACGGTGCCAGCAAAGCCTTCAAAAGCCTCCTGGATGACTTTCCAAACGGTCAATATGCACCCAACGCCAACTACTGGCTGGGTGAGATAGCGCTGGTGCAGGGCAATGTGGAAGAAGCGCGCACCTGGTTTGTGACGCTGCTGGAGAGTTACCCCAATTCCAGCAAGGTCTGGGATGGACGGTATAAACTCGGCACCGTCTACCATCAGTTGGGCGACAACGCGAAGGCCAAGGAATTGCTGCAACAGGTGGCATCTAGTGATGCCCGCGCCTCAGGGCTTGCAAAGCAGTACCTGAAGGAAAATTTTTAACCGGAACCGATCACTTTTCTCATCCTGAACAACCATCGGCCCATAACGATGGCGTGAGGAGGGGATAGACGGGTGCTGCGATGAACAAATGGATCGTCGTGTGCCGGACGTCGGTGCTGGTTTTGTGATCAAAAAGAATCTATGATCCCGCGCCCGGATGGTTTGCTCCATCCGGGCGTTTTTATTTGTGCCCGGAGCCCGCAGTGAGCAGGCAGGTCGCGGGGTGAGGTGCGGTATGAGAGGCGAGAGATTGACAGCGCGGGATACAGATTGCGTATGAATACCGAGGTAAAGACCGGGTTGGCCGGAAAAGATATGACTGCTGAGTCTCTCCGTATCAGCGAGTTGTTTTACTCGCTTCAGGGGGAAGCGCGGGATTCCGGTTTGCCCACGGTGTTCGTGCGCCTTACGGGCTGCCCGCTGCGTTGTACCTACTGTGACTCAGAGTACGCCTTTTACGGTGGGGAGCGCATGACGCTGGCCGATATCTTGCAGAAGGTACAAAGCTATCCCGCCCGCCACGTCTGTGTGACCGGTGGCGAGCCGCTGGCACAGCCCAATTGTCTGCCTCTGCTGACCGCGCTGTGTGACGCGGGTTACCAGGTGTCCCTGGAGACCAGCGGCGCGATGCCCGTGGATGCGGTGGATTCCAGAGTATCGCGAGTAGTGGATCTAAAAACACCGGCCTCCGGCGAACAGTCTCGCAATCGCCTGGAGAACATTCCGCTGCTGAATACTCGTGACCAGGTCAAGTTTGTGATCTGCGACCGGGGTGATTATGACTGGGCCAGGTTCACCCTCGATCAGTACCGCCTTGCGGACCGCGTGGGAGATGTCCTGTTTTCCCCCAGTTACGAGCAGCTGAGCCCGCGCCAGTTGGCAGAGTGGATTCTGGAAGATGGTCTGCCGGTGCGAATGCAGATCCAGCTGCACAAACTGCTATGGGGGGATGTGCCCGGCGTATGATGTCGGGTACTGGTTTGTCCCTCACAGAATTCGGATGAGTTTATGAGTAAGAAGAAAGCTGTCGTCCTGTTATCTGGAGGTCTCGACTCCGCCACGGTTCTGGCTATGGCCAATCAGGATGGCTATGAATGCTATGCGCTGGGGTTCGATTACGGCCAGCGTCACAGCGCGGAGTTGATCGCCGCCCAGCGGGTGGCGGCGGATCTCGGGGCGGAAGAGCACAAAGTGGTCAAACTGGACCTTCGGGTCATTGGCGGCTCTGCGCTTACCGACGACAGCATCGCGGTGCCGGAGGAAGAAACCAGCGGAATCCCTATTACCTATGTGCCCGCACGTAACACGGTGTTTCTGTCGATCGCACTCGGTTGGGCGGAAGTGCTGGGCGCGCAGGATATTTTTGTGGGCGTGAATGCCGTTGACTATTCTGGTTACCCGGACTGCCGCCCCGAGTACATCGACGCTTTTGAGAAAATGGCCAATCTGGCTACACGCGCCGGTGTGGAAGGCAAGAAACTGACGATTCACGCACCGCTGATGAATATGAGCAAGGCAGATATCGTCAAGCGCGGGACGGAACTCGGCGTGGATTACAGTTTGACCGTGAGCTGTTACCAGGCCCAGCCCAGCGGCGCAGCCTGTGGCCGCTGCGACAGCTGCCGCCTGCGTGCGGCCGGTTTTGCCGAGGCTGGCCTGGAGGATCCAACCATCTATGCGGGGAGTACCGGGGGCAGCTAAGCCCTTATATTTGTTGGAAATTTTTTTGTAATCGGGACTTGTGTTTTCGGATTAGATCCGTAAGATACGCAGCTCCTCAAGGCGAGGGTGATTAAGGGTCGTTAGCTCAGTTGGTAGAGCAGTTGGCTTTTAACCAATTGGTCGCTGGTTCGAGTCCAGCACGACCCACCATTTCTCCTCGCCCGTGACGATTCGCTATCTACCAGGCCTTCGTCATGTATTTCCAGCCAGGCTCGTCCTTGCCGGCTGTGTGAAGGGTCGTTAGCTCAGTTGGTAGAGCAGTTGGCTTTTAACCAATTGGTCGCTGGTTCGAGTCCAGCACGACCCACCATTTACCTCCTTTCCCCGATCATTTCCTGCAAGCTTCAGAAGAAAAGCCGCGCTCACGCGGGATTGGGCTGCCTCGTTCTATTTCCTGTTTCATCCTAGAATTTCCTCTGTGGAAGCAGGCGCGGCTCCCCGGAATTACCCGGGCTGTTTGAAGTCGATCCCCGAGTTCAGCGAAATTTCCGCAGACCGGTATAATGCCGGCCTTCCCGTGTGACAGAGATACAGCACAGCATGACAGACAGCAGCGAAAAAATTGCCACCAGCAGCTCCGCGCCGAATGCCATTGATGCCAGAGAGTTCGTGCAGGAGCACCTCTTACACCCCGGCATGCATGAATATACTTCGGAAGAGCTGGAGCTGTGGCGCGAGCGTATCAAACGACTGCTGAAAGAGCAGAATGCGGTACTGGTTGCCCATTACTATACCGATCCGCTGATCCAGCAATTGGCGGAAGAAACCGGTGGTTGCGTGTCGGATTCCCTTGAAATGGCGCGTTTCGGTGCCCAGCATCAGGCGGATACGCTGATCGTCGCTGGGGTTAAATTCATGGGGGAAACCGCCAAGATTCTCACCCCGCACAAGCGCGTACTGATGCCTACTCTGGAGGCAACCTGCTCGTTGGATCTCGGCTGTCCGATCGACGAGTTTTCCGCATTCTGTGATCAGCATCCGGATCGCACTGTCGTGGTTTACGCAAATACTTCCGCTGCAGTAAAAGCCCGCGCGGATTGGGTGGTGACGTCGAGTATTGCGCTGGATGTGGTGGATTATCTAGATTCCCAGGGTGAAAAAATCCTGTGGGCACCGGACAAGCATCTGGGCAGTTACGTGCAGAAGCAGACTGGTGCGGATGTGTTGTTGTGGGATGGTGCCTGCATCGTGCACGAGGAGTTCAAGGCTAAGGGCGTTGCGGATCTGAAGGCGCTCTACCCCGATGCGCTGGTGCTGGTGCACCCTGAATCGCCCGCGGCGGTGGTGGAGCTGGCGGATGTGGTGGGTTCAACTTCCCAGATCATCAACGCGGCAAAAACCCGCCCGAACAAGCAGTTTATTGTGGCCACTGACCAGGGAATTTTCTACAAGATGCAGCAGCAGTGTCCGGACAAGGAGCTGATCATCGCGCCCACTGCGGGCTCCGGTGCCACCTGCCGTAGCTGCGCAAATTGTCCATGGATGGCAATGAATTCGTTGGAAAATCTGTGCGGGGTACTGGAGCGCGGTGACAATGAAATCCTGGTGGATCCGGAACTGGGCAAGCGCGCGATGATGCCGCTGCAGCGGATGCTGGATTTTCGCAAACCGCTGGATTGAGAGAGCTTCGATAAGAGTTCAGTGGCGGCGGATCACTGGGTGGGCATTTTCAGAACCGGGCTAGGCGCCCCCCTTCAATACATCCCTGTACGCTCCGTCGCAAACATCCCTGTTTGCGACGGTTCTGAAAATGCCCACCCAGCGCTCCGCCTTAACGTCGGACTAAATCTCTTCGGACAAGTTTCCGCAAAAAAACTAAATCAGAGTTCTTTTGCCTTCTCCTGCATCTTGATCACATCCTTCATCCGCTGTTCCAGAATCGCGTGGGTCTGGTAGTCGTTCTTGGCCAGGCGCACGCCGTGGCGCAGGTGCTGAAGGGCTTTGTCGAACACGCCGTTGAGGATGTAGTACTCGGCGCGGGCTTCGTGTACGCCGACGATGTCACCGGCAAGGCCGTGGGTTTCGGCCAGCAGGTACCACACCGCCGGGTCTTTGCGGCGCACGCGGCTGTGTTTGGAAAGAATGCGCTCGGCGGCCATATAGTTCCCGGCTTTGAAGTGGGCATTGGCGAGCCCCATGATCAGCGCGTGGTTCTTGGGGTTGTTTTCCACCGCCTTTTCCAGCCGACGGGTAGCATTGGTGTAGTCGTGGCGGGCCAGGTCGATATCGGCACGGGCAAGGATGAAGGCATCTTTGTCCGGCTCTTTGTCCAGTAGTGGCTGCAGGTTGTCCAGGGCTTCGTCCGGTTTGCCGGCGGAAGTCTGCGCCAGAACCAGGCCATAGCGGGCAGCGTCTTCGTTGTCGTTCACACCGAGCAGTTCCGCCTGGAAGCGTTTTACCGCCTGTTGTGGAGTGGCCTCGGCGGCGACACGGATACGCGCGCGCATCAGGTGGTATTCACGGCTGTCCCGCAGCGGAACCTTGTCCATACGGTTGGCGCGAAGTTTGGCGTCGGCAATCCGCTTCTCGGTCACCGGGTGCGTGAGCAGGAATTCCGGTGGGCGGCGATAGTAGCGGGTAGCCTTGAGCATCTGCTCGAACATTTCGCCGGCCGCCTGCGGGTCCATGCCCGCCTTGGCCAGGGTCTCGATACCTACGCGGTCCGCCTCCTGCTCGTTCTGACGGGAGAAGCGCAACTGGTTGTCGAGAGCCGCGGCCTGAGTGGCGGTCATCGCGGCGATACCCGCGTCGCCACCGGCGGTGGCGGCGAGCACCAGGGCCCCGAGCATACCGGCGAGGGTGGGCAGTGTACTGTTGCGCTGGGCTTCCAGTGAGCGGGCGTAGTGGCGCTGACTCAAGTGCGCGAGTTCGTGGGCGAGGACCGAGGCGAACTGGTCTTCATTTTCCGCAAACAGGAACAGCCCAGTGTGTACCCCGACCACACCTCCGGGCACCGCAAAGGCGTTCATGGTGTCGTTTTTGACGACCACCACGTCCAGAGTCTTGTCTTCCAGTGGACTGTATTCGGCGAGGACCTTGAGGGAGTTTTCCACGTACTGTTGCAGCAGGGCATCGCTGGAAGTGCGCACCTGGCTGCGGAACATACGCAGCCACATCTCACCCAGCTCATTTTCCCGCGCGCGGGAGACCAGGCCGCTGCTGGTGTCCCCGAGTTGCGGTAGCTGGATGTGGTTGTCGTCCTGCGCGGTGGCGGCGATGGGGGCGGCCCCAAGCAGCAGACCGGCGGTGATACCGGCGGCACACCGGCGCAGGTTCTGCCAGTAGGCGCACGGATGGTGGCCTGAAGCGCGCCTGAACATAGAGGAATGGTCGGTCATATCATTTACTGCGTCTGCCGGGTTGCCTGTGGCTAACACTATACGTAACCCTGTAGGACTGTCGAGGTTTTGAACAGTTCCGGGCGCGAAGGTTCTATACCATGACCCATTGACCGGAAACGGCCGGTATAATTCGCCGCATTTACGGATCTTTACCGCTTATCTATGACCGATATCGCCAATGCAGCCACAGAAGCCCCGGAGTTTGACTGGGAATCTGCTTTAAGGGTAGATGCCCGCAGTCTTCCGTGCCCGCAGCCACTGCTGGCGATGCGTCGCGCGTTGAAAACTCTGGCGCCGGGAGCGCTGCTGCATCTGATGGCCACGGACCCCGCATCCCGCGAGGATATTCGCAGCTTTTGCCGCCTGAGTGGTGTACCTTTGCTGCGAACCGAGTGCCCGGGTGGCGAGTTCCACTACTGGCTCGCCGCCATCTGAAACTGCCGTGTCGGCGCCAACTACACGCGCTGATGCCCATTCAAAGTCATGTATCCACAGTCAGGTAACGTCGTTTTATGTTCGCGATCGTCAGGGGTTGGGTAAATCGCTATTTCAGCCAGGAAGAAGTGGTGCTGCTGGTGCTGCTGCTATTGGTGGCCATGGTTGTACTGGCGACGTTGGGGGGCGTGCTGGCACCGGTGCTGGCGGCACTGGTAATCGCTTTTTTGCTGCAGGGTATGGTGCAGCGCCTGGAGTCCTGGAGAGTGCCGCACTGGCTGGCGGTCACCATAGCCTGCCTGGTGCTGGTAGGTGCAATCGCGGGGTTGATGTTTGTGGTCATGCCGATCATCTGGCGTCAGACGGTGCGCCTGTTTGCCGAATTACCGAATATGATCGATCGCGGCCAGGAACTGTTGCTGTTGTTGCCTGAGCAGTATCCGCGTCTGGTGACCGCGCAGCAGATCGACGAGATCTTCAATACCCTGGGCAGTGAACTGGGCTCTTTCGGCCAGACAGTACTCACGTTTTCCCTTGCCAATATCCCGGTGCTGGCCGCGGTACTCATCTATTTGGTTATCGTGCCGATCCTGGTGTTCTTCTTTCTCAAGGACTCCAACAAACTGCTCGCCTGGTGCGCGTCCTTCCTGCCACACCAGCGCCCGATGCTGCGCCAGATCTGGTACGAGATGAACGATCAGGTCGCCAACTATGTGCGCGGAAAGGTGATTGAGATCGCGATCGTGACGGTAGTGAGTTACGTCGCCTTTCTGTTACTGGGTGTCAATTATGCCCTGCTGCTGGCCGTGGCCGTGGGGCTTTCCGTACTGATCCCCTATATCGGTGCTGCGGCGGTGACCATACCGGTGGCCGCCATCGGTCTGTTCCAGTGGGGTTGGAGCAGCGAATTTTTCTGGCTGATGTTTGCCTACGGCATCATCCAGCTGCTGGACGGCAACGTGCTGGTGCCCATCCTGTTCTCCGAGGCCGTCAACCTGCACCCGGTGGCGATCATTCTGGCGGTACTGGTGTTTGGTGGCATCTGGGGCTTCTGGGGCGTGTTTTTCGCTATCCCCCTGGCTACCCTTGCCAAGGCCATCATGAACGCCTGGCCCACCGCGGATCACCAGGCGGCGTGGCAGGCGCGTGAGCTGCTGGCTGCGAGCGAAGGCAGCGATACCGACAATTAATCCCGGTGCCCGGTGGGAGTGGCAATCTCCCGTCGGGGGCACTAATATCCCGCGCTTCATTTCAGGCCGCCGCGCGATACGTGGTCAGGCCGCTGAACCAGCCATAGGAAAGACCCATGAGCCTCGCTGACAAAGTACTGGCAGTGAACAACGATTTGCCAATCCGCACCGACAAACCCGTCCACAGTGGCAAGGTCCGCTCTGTGTACTGGTTGACCGAGGCAGACAGTCGCCGTCTGATCGAAGAGAAAGGCTACCCGGTGGCTGCGGACGCGCCGCTGGCAGTCATGGTCATTTCCGACCGCATCTCCGCCTTCGATTGCATTTGGACCGGTGAAGGCGGCCTCCTCGGTGTACCCGGTAAAGGTGCGGCACTGAACGCAATCTCCAATCACTGGTTCAAGCTGTTCAAGGAGCAGGGGCTGGCGGACAGCCATATCCTGGATATTCCCCATCCGGGGGTATGGATCGTACAGAAAGCGAGCCCGGTCAGGATTGAGGCCATCGTGCGTCAGTACATTACCGGCTCCATGTGGCGCGCATACAGTAAGGGCGAACGTGAGTTTTGCGGCATTGAAATTCCGGATGGTCTGCAGAAGGACCAGAAACTTCCGGAACTGCTGGTTACGCCATCCACCAAGGGTATCCTCAAAGGTATTCCCGGAGTTCCGGAAGCGGATGATGTGAACATTACCCGCAAGAACATCGAAGACAATTTCGAGGCATTCAATTTCCGCAGCAAAGGCGATATTGATCTGTACGAAAAACTTCTGAAAGAAGGTTTCGATGTGATTTCCTCCGCGCTGGCGAAGCTGGATCAGATCTTTGTCGATACCAAATTTGAGTTTGGTTATGTGACGGATGCGGAGGGTAACGAAAAGCTGATCTACATGGATGAAGTTGGCACGCCGGACTCTTCCCGTATCTGGGATGGCGAGGCCTATCGCGGTGGCAAGGTTGTGGAAAACTCCAAAGAGGGCTTCCGCCAGGCGCTGTTGAACTACTTCCCGGATCCGGACATCCTGTTGAACAAGGATCGCATGGACGAACGTGAGGCCCTGGCCCGCGACAATGAACTGCCGGAATCCATGTTGATGGATTTGTCCGCAACTTACGTGGGTATCGCTGAGAAAATCATTGGCGGCAAGCTTGAGATTTCTGACAACCCGAAAGCGGAAATTATTCAGGTGCTGCGGGATGAATACGGTTTGATTGACTGATTTTTCCGATATGAAATCTTGAAACCGGCCTCTGTGCCGGTTTCTTTTTTTTCGGGTGCCGGTGAATTGCTGCTTTGGTGCCAAAGCGCTGGGGGCGGGTTCACAGCGGTCCTGAAACGCCCTCCTCGGTGATTTGCCGCCGCGGAGGTGGCTACGAGGCATCCATGAGCCCGCTGAAAACACTCCGCCACAATTCGCCACAATTGATCCTTACCCCGCCCGGTTTATAACCCGCCGCTGCCCACTTGCCTCTGTTAAATGTCTCCATTGATGAAAACTCTGGAGGCACCAGTGAACCGTCCCTTTTTCCACGCGCCGCGTATCGAACGCGACCTGCTGATTCTTCCCACCGAGGAATATTACCGCCGCCGCTACCGCAAAAACCGCACCGGCAGCTGGTTACTGCTACTGGTGACTGCGATAGCCGTCCTGCTCGCCGCCGTCGGCGCTAAAGCGGAGAGTGTGCCGACTGCGGAATTTGAAAGCGTCGGCATCAATGACACCGGTAGTGGCGACCTACTGTTCCAGACCACCGAAAAAGGCCGCTATATCCCCGCCATTCACCTCGGCACCGAAGTCGACATCCGCGTGCATGGGCTGGTGGCGGAAGTCACACTGCAACAGCAGTTTTCCAACACCAGCAATGACTGGCAGGAAGCGGTATACGTATTGCCACTGCCGGAAAGCGCCGCGGTCAATGGCATGGAAATCGTGGTTGGCGAGCGGCGTATCATCGGCGAGGTACGCGAGCGTCAGCAGGCGCAGAAAATTTACAAGGAAGCACGCGAAGCCGGTAAGCGCGCGGCTCTGCTGGAGCAGCAGCGCCCGAACCTGTTTACCAGCCGGGTGGCGAATATCGCACCGGGCGAGAAGATCTCGGTGGAAGTCCGCTACCTGCAGACCCTGCGCTTTGAGGGTGGCCAGTTCAGCCTGCGTCTGCCGAGTACCCTGACACCACGCTACATGCCCGGTGAGCCTGTGAAGCCACAACAGCAAGTGAACCTCAACGCCCACGGCTGGTCGTTACCCACGGATCAGGTGCCCGATGCAGACCAGATTTCTCCGGTGATGGTGCCGGACAGCGAACTGGCGGAGCGGGGGAGTCATCGGATGAAAATTCAAATCGACCTCGGCATGGGATTACCGCTCGCAGATATTCACAGTTCCTACCACGAGATAGATTTCCGCAGTGAGACTAACCACCACTACCGTATCCAGTTCAAGCAGGGCAGTGTTCCGATGGATCGGGATTTTGCGTTGTACTGGCGGCCACAGTCTTCCGCCATGCCTGCAGCGGCGATGTTTGCCGAGCAGTCCGTAGCGGATGCCTCACAATATTTGCAGCTGCTGCTATTGCCGCCCCAGGACAGTAGCACCACACGAAAATTACCGCGGGAAGTTGTGTTCGTACTGGACACGTCCGGTTCCATGAGTGGCAACTCCATTCGACAGGCAAAGGAAAGTCTGCTGTTGGCATTGTCTCGTCTGTCGGCGACGGATCGCTTCAATGTGATTGAATTCAACAGCAACTACCGCACGTTTTATCCCCGTCCGGTATCGGCGTCAGCAGAAAATATTCACCGCGCACGCAATTGGGTGGAGTCTCTGCAAGCCACCGGGGGCACTGAAATGGCTCCGGCGCTGAAAGAAGCCTTGTCACAGCAGGTCGGTGATGAATCCGATGAACTGGTCCGGCAGCTGATTTTTATTACCGATGGCGCGGTCGGCAACGAATCCGCATTGTTTGAATTGATCCGTCAGCGACTCGGTAACGTGCGCCTGTTCCCCGTTGGTATCGGGTCCGCGCCAAACAGCTTCTTTATGTCAAAGGCGGCGGAGTACGGGCGTGGAAGCTTCGTGCAGATCGGAGATCTGAGTGAAGTGCAAAGTAAAATGCGCGTGCTGTTCGAGAAGCTGGAAAGCCCACTGGTAACGGACTTGCAGGTACAGTGGCCCCAGGGCATGAATGTTGAGGCCTACCCTAGGCGGTTGCCGGATCTCTACCGTGGCGAACCGGTACGCCTGCTGGCGCGGGTAGACGGGCACCGTCTCGGTGTGGCTTCGTCTGGTGAAGTGACGATCACCGGACGCCTCGCGGGTCAGCATTTTTCCCGCACGGTATCGCTTTCCCAGCTTGCGGTGGACCAGACTGGCAAGAGCATCGGCAGCCTGTGGGCGCGGGCGAAAATTGCCGTGCTCCGCGACGAACAGCGCGAGCGCGGGCCGCTGTCAGGGGATGGCGTAGTCGATCCGTTGCGCGAAGAAATCCTGCGGCTGGCACTGGCCTATCAACTGTCGAGCCCCTACACCAGTTTTGTCGCGGTGGAAGAAACGCCGGTGCGCCCGTTATCGGAGTCACTGAAATCGAGTCCGGTACCTAACGCTGTTGCTCACGGTCAGGTGCAGCAGCCCTTTACCTACCCGGCAACCGCCAATGGTATTTATGGTCAATGGCTGCTCGCCGTTCTCTTGCTGGGTCTTGGGGGGCTGGTGCGCGGCGCGACGAGGCTGCGCGTGTGGCGCGGCGCTATCGAGCGTGCGGTGCGCCGCTGGCTGCGGGGTGTGTTGCCGGATACCCGCCGTCGTCGCAGCCGATTGGAATTTTACCTGCAGGCAAAACGCGACAACCCGCGGGGTACGTCCCGGTGACCACACGCGGAAACATTCAGCGGTGCCTGTCTCTAATCTTGATTTTCGCCGGGCTGTGGCAACTGGGAAGCGGTAGCTGGTTGCTGCTTAAGGCGCAACTGGCGCAATACCTGATCAGAGATTCCTGGCAGCGCCAGCTGAGTAGTGGCGAGCCACATAAACCCTGGCCCTGGGCAGATACCTGGCCGGTGGCGCAACTGCAACTGGGCGACGAAAAGCCGCTGGTGGTACTGCAGGGTACCAGTGGGGAAGCGCTCGCTTTTGGTCCCGGGTTGTATGCGTCTTCCGTTTTGCCAGGGGCGACCTCCGACCTCGGTGTCGCGGTGATTGCCGCGCACCGGGATACGCATTTTCGCGGGCTTGGAAAACTACGTGTGGGCATGCCGGTACAACTGCAGGGCGCGGATGGCCGCTGGCACAGTTTTCGGGTCACTGACGCAGAGATTGTCGACAGCAGAAACGCCGTACTGCCGGCTACGATGACCGCGAAACGGTCATGGGGGCTGATCCTGATGACCTGTTACCCGTTTGATGCTCTGGACTCTGGTGGTCCGCTGCGGTACCTGGTTTACGCGGAGTATTCAGGCACGGCGCAACCGGTGCGTCTGTAAACAAAAAGCCCCGGTCGCAAGACCGGGGTGAGAAGCCGGCGAACAGATGTTCGCCGGGTCAAGGAGGAATGGTTGTTAGACAGCGGTCGTTACTGCTTCCGGATATTCATTCGGAGGCGGCGACCAAGCCCGAGGGCGATCAGCAGTGCGAGCATGAGGGTTCCGGTTGAACCGCCGGATTTTTTCTTTTTCTTCTTGGGCTCTTCCGGTTCCGGCTGAGACTCTGGTTCCGGTTCAGGCTGCGGATAGGTACAGCTGCCGTCATCTCTGGTGGCGTTTTCATCGTAGTTGTCCGCTTCGATATCGGTACAACCCGGTTCCTCGCCATCGGACACCACCGTCAACATAAAGCTGGTGGAGGCCGCGTCACCGGCGTGCTCGTTGTCCTGCACGGTTACCGTAACCAGCGTTTTGCCGTGGAAGTTGGCCGCCGGGATCAGGTCGAAGCGGTAACCGTTCACGCCTGCGGAGATATGTTCACCGCTTACGAATACCGTGTTGGGCACCTCATTGGCATCGGTGTAGAGCACATCAATCCCTTCGATACGGCCGTTCTCGGCAACAGTCATATCTGCGATTTCCGCCAGCTGAATGTTGCCCTTCACCGCGATGGGATGCACCTCGGTTTGTTGCGGCTGCCCCTGCAGATCGTGAGTAAAGGTCACTTCCAGATTCGCACCGGTGGCCGCGGGCTGTACCAGTGCCTGGAAGGTGACTTCAACCAGGCTCTTTTCCGGACCGACATAGTCGAAGCACAGTACCAGGTCGTCACTCAGTTTTGTGTCCAGGTCATCGTAACCCGCCACCGTGTGGAGCATGCCGTTCTTGGGGCCGGCGTTGCCGGAGAAGGCACTGTCGAAACCTTCGGTCATCACCACACCTTTGGTGAGGTTCGCACCGAGGTTGTCGTAGGCGTAGATGATCTCGAATCGGCCTTCGCGGTCGTCGATACCGCTGCGCAGAATTGCCTGGAAGTCGTACTCGTCGCCGGTATTTTTATCGGTGACATTGTCGTACTCGAGGAACAGCAGGTCGCCGAGGTCCGGGCGTTCATCCGCGTACTGGGCGGCGATGGTCAGGCCCCACGGATCTTCGTAATGGCGGCGGTACTTCATTTCGAAGGAGCCGCGCCAGAAGGGCGCCAGGGACTCGTACAGGAAGCCCGGTCCGCGGTGCTGGCTCATTGTCCAATAGGCGGTGTTGAACTGCAGCGCCCCCACGGTGTGCATGCGCACGTAACCGGCATTGGACTGGTTGTATACCCTGAAGTCAGCGTCTTCGTTGCCGAACAGCCACCAGATGGGCACGTCATAGTTGACCCGGTAATCCCCCGCGAGCCAATCGGCATTCGGCTGGATACCGAACTCCCCCTTGAGGTCGATGTAGCCACCGGTGGAGTACTCGTCGATCAACGGTGTGTGGCACATCTGATCGTCGATGTTGCTGGTCATCACATACTCGCGCTTGATGTTGCGCGTGGCGCTCTGCAGGCCGGCGAGGGACAGGCTGTGGTCATCCCACTGGACGGCGTCCTGAAGCGCCTCGTTGTTTGCCAGGATACTGTCTCCCAGCAGGCGCATGCCGTCTGGCAGATCGATCTTCAGGTCGTAGTTGCGGTCGTCACTCTCCAGGTTCGGCCGGATCTTGACCTTGAAATCGATCACATCCAGCGCGCGCGCCTTGTCCTGGCTAACGCTCCACTGCACCGCATCCTCACCGCGGGAAATGTTCACCGAGGTGAAGCCGAGTGTACCTTCGGCACCGGGCATGTTGCCCAGATCAAAACCGCCGTAGTACTTCTCGCCCTGCCTGGAGTCCGGAAGGTCCCAGCTCACGGTCAGCGGGTACTCGCCGTTGCCGTCGTGCGCCGCGGGGCCGGATACACTCAGGTTGCCCTTGGCGGAATTGGCACTCAGCATTGCCACACCGGTGTTGGCCACTACCGGGAAGTCGCCGGTGTTGACGGTGGCGACCCAATAGCTGCCGGCTTCCGGCTTCTGGAAGTTACAGAAGTTGTCTTCGGAATAACTGGAGGAGACGCAGAGTACCTCGCGGTGATACTCGTTGGACAGCGCATAGGGGTCCGCTTCCATTTCACTCGCGGAGGGAATGAAGCCACCGCTACCGTTCAGATCCCGGCCCACGATGATGAACGGGTGATGCACAAAGTAGCGCGGGTTCATGTCCTCAGCGGTGCTGATTTTCTCCGCAGACAGGGATTCGGCCACGAAGCGCACGGTGTTTTCCGGCACCTCTACGGTCTGAATACTCCAGCCCTTCTCGATATTCTCCAGCGAGAGAAATGCAGATACCGATTCCAGTGTGGTGCTGGTCACTTCGGGCTGCACCAGACCGTAGTAGCGGGGTGTCAGCTGGCTGTAGTCACCGGTGCTGACCATCAGGGTTTCCGACCCCTGATCGCGGCTCGCATCGATGTTCACCGACAGCGGCAGCTCGTCGTGCACGTTGGCCGCAACCACGGGCATATGCAGCTCCGGCGAGTTGCCGTTGACTTCGGTCAGCACAACCGTACCGTCGAAGTACGTGAAGTTATTCTGCACCGCATCCCACGGCAGGGACGGATCCTCCGGTTCCACCTTGTGCTCCAGTGGCGCCGGCAGTGTGGCGCGAACCACGATGGACTGCTTTTCGCCGGCCTTGAGGCTGAAGCGGCTGGGCGAGACCTCGATCTCCACACCTGCCTGCTTGCCGAAACCTGTGGCATTCCAGACCCCGTCTTTGGTGGCGGTCACGGTGCGCAGCCAGGTACAGCTGCCCTCACAGTTCGAGTTTGCCATGGAGGCCAGATTCACCTGGCTGGCAATGCCGCCGTTGCGCGGGTTGGCGTCCAGGTAGTTTTCGATGGTTTCGTCCATGACCAGGCCGGTATTGGCCGCACGCTCCACGTTGATCGCGCCGGCCCCCACCATGAAGTGGGTGTAGGGCTCGAAACGATATTCGCCCGACTTAAGGTACACGGGGCCCGCGGTCAGCATCAGCGCAGACTGGATTTCCGCCGGTGTCCACTCGGGGTGCAGCTGCTTCAGCAGCGTCATGGCACCCGCGGTGTGCGGCGCGGCCATGGAGGTACCACTCATAAAGGTCCAGTCGGAGGCCGCCGGATAGGCGGTAAACGGCTGGTCGTCCGCGTTGGCCGCGTAGATCTGTACCCCGGGTGCTGTCAGGTCCGGCACCAGGGTGTCGTTGGTGCGGCTCGGACCCATGGAGCTGAAGACTGCCAGGTTGTTGCCTTCCTCGGCGACAAACTCGTAGCTGTTGGTGAAGTCGCTGATGGTCGCCCGCGCGGTGCCGGCGCTGCTGTTCACCCAGTTTTTGAGGGTCCAGCGGTATTTCGCCTCCACGTGGATACCGGGGAGCACATAGCTGTCCGCCACTACCGTTTCGCTGGTGGACAGGTTCTGCAGGATAAAACCGCCGGCGCCGCCGGCGGCCACGTTCTGCGCTTTTTCCACCCGCGCGATAACGCCGCGCTCACAGATAACAATCTGATCCGCGGTAAAGGTTCCTGCCGGGAAAGGAACATTACACGACGCCGCAGTGTATTCATCACTGGTATCCGGGTCGGGATAGTTCTCCGCCAGCACCACTTCGCCGGTAATACCGCCGCTGAAACTCTTGCCGGGGATTTCCGTGTAGGACATGTAACCGCTGCCCTCGAAGCCGGACAGGGTTTTGTCGCCCGCACTCATCACGCGGTCGTGGGTTGACGCTCCGACGGTGGTCACCCAGGGCGACGTGTGGTCGGCGCTGAAGTAGTTGGGGCCGGAGTTGCCTGCGGCGGCGGCCACGGAAATACCCGCCTCGCGCGCGGACAGGAAGGCCAGTTCCATCGGGTCGTCCCAGGGGAAGTTCTCGGCGCCGCCAATGGAGAAGTTGATTACGTCCACCACGCCGCTGGCGATGGCGTCCTCGAATGCGGACAGCAGCGCAGATTCGGGGCACCCCGCATAGGGATCGCCGCCGTTACCCGGCCAGCACACCTGGAAGGCCATGATGCGTGCTTCCGGTGCCACACCGGAGGTGTGTGGAAACTGGAAATCCAGATCCACACCGTCACTGGTGGCGCTGCCATCGAAGCCCTGCAGCGGAGTATTTTCGATGCGGTTGCCGGCGACGGTACTGGCGGTGTGCGAGCCGTGCCCGTGGTAGTCCTCACCGTTCGCGGGGCGAATCATTTTGGTATCCCAGGGCCTCTCCTGGAATTCCGGTGCACGGTAGACATCGGTGATCTCCGGATAGGAGAAGACACCGATCAGTTTGTCGTTACACAGGCTGGCGTCACTGGCGCAGTCACCGGCGTAGACGCCATTGCCGAGGGGATTGCCGGCGGGATCAAAGTTGTCGCCGGCAAACGCCGGGTGGTCCGTGTTGATGCCGGTATCGACAATACCGACCACCATACCCTCACCCTTGACGTTCAGGCCGGATGGAGAGCCGCTGCCATCCCAGAGTCTGGTCGCGCCGATAAACTCCGGACCGCGGTCGGTGTTCAGCTGGAAAATACGGTTGGGCGTGATGCGCTTGACGCCCGGCTGGCGCGCCATGATTTCGGCGTCGTCCTGGGTCATTTCCACTAGCATGGCGTTGTTGGCCAGGGTGAAATTGCGTTTGACGGCGATGTTGGCGCCGGCACTTTGCGACTTGCGCAGCAGTGTCGACTGGCGATCCAGCAGGTGCTGGCTGTAGGCCTTTACCGGAGCGCTGCTCATTAATACACGATCGCGCACCATCACCGCGCGATTCTTGTTGGCCCTGGTCGGGGCGTAACCCTCAAGTCCACCGTCGTAAGTGGCGACCGGTTTGTCTTCCAGCTGAACGATATACTGCTGGCGACCGGTCACACCGGGTTGTGGCTGAAACACATCCGCAGGTGCAATGGCCTTGTGACGATTGGGCTTGCCTTTGCCGCCGACGTAGATGTCCCCCTCGAGTGCACTGGCGCGCTGTATTTGCAGGGCTTCCAGTTCCTCGGTGGTAAAGGTGGGTTGGTGAAATGTAGAACCGGAGGTTGCTCCGGGTGACGATGCGGAGAGCGCGCCGCCGACATAGAGTGCGGTCAGCGTTGCGATCATACTTCGCCTGAATATTGGATTTTTATGCTGCATCAGGATGCCCCTAATTTATTGGATTTTTTAATTATTTGTGTTTTCTGAATACCTTCTGATCCAGAAAAAGCGGTTTTGCCACAGCGGCTGGAAATCCGTCGTGCAGGCAAAGCCTTTGTTACTGTAAATGGGCGATTACGGATTCGGCGGCGAAAAATTTGTATGAAAATGGGCGCAGGAAAAAATTCTGTTTTTCGGATTTTTTTGATATGCGAGGTGAATTTCTTGCGTCTTTTTAAAAGAAAATAGCCCCGACCTTGCGGGCGGGGCTCAAGCGGGTGAACTCGAAGTTCGCGTCTAGTATGGAACCTCAGATAACGTACGTTACTCGCACATTACTCATTTCCTGGTTGCCCACCGGAGGCGGCGACCCAGCCCGAGGGCGATCAGCAGCCCGAGCATAAGGGTTCCGGTAGAACCGCCGGATTTTTTCTTTTTCTTCTTGGGCTCTTCCGGTTGTGGTTGAGGCTCCGGTTCCGGTTCAGGCTGCGGATAGGTACAGCTGCCGTCATCCTTAGTGGCGTTTTCGTTGTAGTTGTCCGCGTTCATGTCGGTACAGCCCGGCTCTTCGCTGTCGGATACTACGGTCAGTGTGAATGTCTGACTGGCTTTATCCGCCGGTACCTGCTCATCGGCGACGGTGACGGTGATTTGCGTTTCACCGTACCAGTTGGCATCGGGTGTGATGCTGATGGTGGAACCGGAGGTGTTCCCGGATACGTGCGCGGTGATGTGCGCGCCGCTGACGGTGATCAGGTTGGGTGCCTGGTCCTTGTCCAGGTAGACCACCTCGATGCCTTCCAGCGTGGTGTTCTCGTCCATGGTGTGGTCTTTGAACGGCGTCAGGATCAGGTTGCTGGGCACCACGATGATCTGACTCTTCACTTCCTGTGCCATACCGTCGATATCGCTCACGAAGGCCAGTTCCAGATCCTGTCCGGTCGCGGTTTCGGCTACGCGCACCTGGAAGCTCAGATCAAACTGGGTGGATTCCGGGCCCACGTAGTCGTAGCAGACCACGAGATCCTTTTTCAGTTTGGTGTCCAGGTCGTTGTAGGCGAAGCTCCGACCCTTTTCCAGGTTGAAAAAGTAGGGATAGCCGAAGATATCCAGCGGGCCGTAGTTACCGTGCAGGCCCACGGAGCCGGCACCGGGTTCGCCGGCAAAGTCCAGGTCGCCGTAGGCCATGGTGAATTCGTATTCACCCTCGCCGTAGCGGTAGCCCTTGTGCACGATCAGGTCGAAGTTGTAGCGGTCCGCCTTCTCGCTGGTTACGCTGCCGCCAGTCCAGCCGACATCGAGGTTCTGGGTGCGGGCGTTGACCCACTCGATAATAATATCGTCGATATTATTTGCCGGATCCTTGGCCCAGGCCATCGCAATACCGGAACCTTCAGTCTTGTCGTAAGTCTGGTTCAGCGGTGTGCCGAGGGCGTCAACGTCGGCGCCGAACCAGCTTTGATCGTTCACCATACCTCTCCAGAATACGCCGATAAACGGCGAATAAGGGTCGGAGTAGTAGGGAAATTTCACGTGCGCAAGGTGGTGTGAGGGATCCCAGGAGTGCTCCAGTGCAACGTAGCCCTGTGGCGATACCACCATCCACGGAGAGGCGTAGTAATCCTCGTTGTGGTACAGGTTCATGCCGGCGTTTTCACCCCAGAAGCGGCTCAACGGAATGCGGAACTCCGGGTTTACCCACTCGGTCGCATTACCGCCCATGTCCGGCACTATGTTGTAGTTCTGGAACAGGCCGACAAAGCCACCATCGTTGGGGCCACCGTAAGTGGGCGTGCGACACAACTGGTCGTTTTCATTGGTGGTGATCACGTAGTCCCGCGCCCAGTCCTGGGAGTTTTCCTGCACACCGTTCACGCGGATGAGGTTGCCATCCACGGTGAGCTTGTCGCGCATCAACGGATTGTTGATTTTCACCGAGTCTTCCACCAGGGTCAGGCCTTCCGGCAGCTGGCTGATCAGATCGATCTCGCGGTCGATACCGGAGTTGTTTTCCAGTACATGCACGGAGACATCGATGATGTCGCCACCAATGGCCTGTGTCTGACTGGTAGCGAGGCTGACATCGTCGACGCCGCGGGTCAGTTTGACCGGCACGAAGCCGAGGCTGCCCGGTGCGTTGCCGGTGCCGATATCGAAGCCGGTGTAGGCGACATCACCTTCCTCCAGGCCGCTCAGGGTCCAGCCTAGGTCCAGGTTCACGGCTTTGCTGCCGTCGGTGTTCGCCGGTCCCTCGACCTGCAGACCGCCGAAGCTTTTCGGCACCATGGCGGTGGCTACCTTGTAGGTATCGATCAGCTCGACACCTTCATACTCCACGTAATCGGCGGCCCACATGCGCGCGTTTTCCACCAACACCCAGTAGCTGCCGGCATCCGGGTTGGTGATGCTGCAGTAGTTGAGCTGGATCTGGGTAGTGGAGGCGCACAGCAGTTCGGTATCGATGTCCGCTTCGCCGTCGCCGTCTGCATCACGGCCGATATAAACAGTCATCCAGCCGTCCAGCCAGCGACTTTTTTCCTCGTACCAGCCAGGTCCGGACACATTTTCCAGTACCTCGACCACAAAGCGCGCGGTGTTTGCCGGCACGTCATGCAGGGTCACCCGCGCGTGGCCGGGACCGTAGTCGCCGTCCATGCGAATCGGGAAGTGGTTTTCGTCCTGGGGCAGGGTGACGTTCTCAACGGTCGCCTTCACCGGGGTGAAGCCGCGGTAGACGATGTTATTCATCGCCGGCAGCGGCAAATCCTTGAGGTGGTAGCTGCCGTTGTCGCGGTGCGCTTCGATATTCACGATGCTGGGCAGGCCGGCGCGGTCGAAATTGATGGATACTGGCCAGTGTGCGTCGGGAATTGAAGCGTCGCTGGCTTTAAAGCGTACCTGGCTCCACAGCTCCATTTGCTCCAGGTTATCCAGGCCGCCGAGCATGGTGTTGTTCTCGAACTGAACGTCGGTCAGGTCAGCACGGAACACGATGGTCTGGGTCTCGCCCGCCTTGAGGCTGAAGCTTGCCGGGAAAGCCTCGATTTTGGCACCCGCCACCGGCATCTCGCCGTCGCCGGTATTCCACACATCGTAGGTCCAGTCGCCGTTGCTCACGGTCCAGCTGCCATCGCGGGTGGCGCGTACGGTGCGGATCCAGGAACAGTTTCTGCGGCAGTTGTTGTCGGCCAGCTGCGGCAGATTCAGCTGCTTCACGTCGCCGCCGTTTCTCGGGTTGGCGAATTCGAAGTTGGCTGCGGTCTCGTCCATCACCAGACCGGCGTCCACGGCGGCGGCCACGTCTACACGACCGGCACCAGCGCGGTAGGTGTGCGCCGGACGCGGATCGTTATAGGCGTTGATTTCTTCGAGCACTGTCTCGGACGCGGTCATCAGCAGCGCGGACTGCACTTCTGCAGCGGTCCAGTCCGGATGTGCCTGGCGCACCAGGGTCATGGCGCCGGCCACATGGGGGCTGGCCATGGAGGTGCCGTTCAGCATGCCCCAGTCCTGGGAGAGGGATTCCGAGAAGGGGTGCTCGTCGGCGTAGGCAGCGAGAATACCCACACCGGGGGCGCTGATATGCGGTGCCAGGCTACCGGTGAAGTGCGTGGCCGGGCCACGGGAGGAGAACTCCGCGAGCATGTCGCCGGCGCTTTCATCAAGAGTGCGGCTAATGCTGCCGCCGGTGATGGTGATGCTGTGATCGGTGCCGCCGTCGTTGACCCAGTTCAGCAACCGGTTGCCCGGGGCGTTCTTGATATGCAGAGCCGGCAGTGGATAGATATCGTTGAACACCTCCGTCTCTGCCTTCGTTATGCCGCTGTAGAAGGGTTCGTTGTAGACGATGATGCCGCCGGCACCGCCGGCCTGTACATTGAAGCCCTTGGTTACGCGGGCGTTTTCACCGCGTTTACAGATCACGATCTGGTCGCTGGTGAAGGTGTTGGGGGCGAACTCGTTGAGGCACTTTTCATCGCCGTAGTCCGCGGCGATGACCGGTGTGCCGGTCACACTACCTTCTGAGAAGCCGGCCTTGTCGTTGGTGTAGAAGGTCGGCGGAGTAGTAGCGCCGCCACTCATCTCGATCGTGTTACCGGTGATTTCCATCACGCGGTCGGTGGTGCTCGCGGCTACCGAGGTGTACCAGGGCGCAGTGTGGGACAGGGTGTAGAAACCCTTGCCGGCGTTACCGGCAGAAGCCGACACGGAAATACCCGCTTCGCGCGCGGACAGGAAAGCCAGGGCGGTAGCATCCTCCCATGGGAAGCGATCGCCACCACCAATGGAAAAGTTGATAACGTCTACGCCGTCCTGAATGGCCTGATCTACCGCTTTCAACATCACTTCGGTCGGGCAACCGCCATTGGCCGGAAAGCAGACCTGATAGGAGATAATGTTGGCGTGGGGAGCGACACCCGATACCTGCTCGAATTCGAAACCACTGGGAATACCGTCGCCGTCGCCCGGCACGCCGCCCAGGTAGGGCACATTGTGCACCACGTTGCCCGCCGCGGTACTGGCGGTGTGGCTGCCGTGTCCGTTGTAGTCCTCGCCGCTGGCCGGGCGCACACCATCGAAGGTGTCGGTGATAAAAGGCCAGCTCCAGACGCCGATCAGCTTGTCATTACAGGTGGCCGCACCGGTGGCACAGTCACCCACGTAGACGCCTTCGCCCCAGGGGTTGTTGTGGTCGTAACCGTCGTCACCGACGTCGGCGAAGGCGGCGTGATCGGTGTTGACGCCGGTATCCAGGATACCGACGATCATGCCCTCACCCTTCTGCTTCAGGCTGCTGGTAGACGTCTCGCCGTTCCAGATCTTGTCGGCACCGATAAATTCCGGGCCGCGGTCGGTGTGCAGCTGCAGCGTGTCGGAGCGCTGCACAAAGGCCACCTGCGGCAGCTTGGCCAGCTCCCTTGCCTGCGCCTGGGTCATCTTCATGGTGAAGCCGTTGATGGCATCGGTGAACTGCAGTCGCGGTGCGCGCTTCACGCCCAGGGCGCGGGCTTCCTGTACCACGGTCTGCTGCTTGTCCAGCAGGTAATTCTTGTAACCGAGAGCGCGGTTTTTCTGAACTGTGTTCAGTCCGCGGGGGCCGCGCGGGGCGGCCAAGAGTCCCTGTTCCGCTTCGGCGCGCAGAGCACTTTTGGCGGTGGCGGCGTAGCCTTTTACTCGGCCGTCGTAGGTGGCTACCGGTTGGTCCTGCAGGCGGATGATATACACATCCTCTCCGCTGCGCTCTGGTTCATCGGCGAACTTATCTGCGCTGGAGGCCGGGCGGATCTGCTGGTTTACGCCACCGGGGCGGCGCCTGTCTGGAATCGCGGTTTCCCGTTGTTGGATTGTCGATTTTTTAATTTCAGTAAATTGCGCAGCCTTGATTTGCTGCACGACCTGAGACGGATGACTGGTGACTGCCGCGGCCATGCTGCTGGTACAGACAGCTGACGCGATCACCGTCGCTAGCGTTTTCATTTTCAAGTTATTAGCTCCTTCGCACTTCTATTTATTATTCCTACTGGGCGTATTGCTACGCACAGAACCGCAAGGAATATCACGCAGGAGCTGAAAAAATTGTCCCAAATTGTCTTGCCTGCGACCGAAAAAAAACCGTTTTGAAGTCTATGTCGGAAAAAACCAAAAACGACAGGTGAAAAATCTGAAATAACCGGAAAAACAATTTTTCCGGAAATAAAAAAGCCCCAGCATGTTTGCCAGGGTTTTGAATGTTGAACACATTCCGTGTGTTCGGATCAGTATCGTGCCGGCACTATTTTTTAGTGGGCAGTGATACGGAAGCGACGCATCAGGCCAATTATGATCAGTAGCCCAAGCATAAGGGTTCCGGTAGAACCGCCGGATTTTTTCTTTTTCTTCTTGGGCTCTTCCGGTTGTGGTTGAGGCTCTGGTTCCGGTTCAGGCTGCGGATAGGTACAGCTGCCGTCATCCTTGGTGGCGTTTTCGTCGTAGTTGTCCGCATTCATGTCGGTACAGCCCGGCTCTTCGCCGTCGGATACTACGGTCAGTGTGAATGTCTGACTGGCCTTATCCGCCGGTACCTGCTCATCGGCGACGGTGACGGTGATTTGCGTTTCACCGTACCAGTTGGCATCGGGTGTGATGCTGATGGTGGAACCGGAGGTGTTCCCGGATACGTGCGCGGTGATGTGCGCGCCGCTGACGGTGATCAGGTTGGGTGCCTGGTCCTTGTCCAGGTAGACCACCTCGATGCCTTCCAGCGTGGTGTTCTCGTCCATGGTGTGGTCTTTGAATGGCGTCAGGATCAGGTTGCTGGGCACCACGATGATCTGACTCTTCACTTCCTGTGCCATACCGTCGATATCGCTCACGAAGGCCAGTTCCAGATCCTGCCCGGTCGCGGTTTCGGCTACGCGCACCTGGAAGCTCAGATCAAACTGGGTGGATTCCGGGCCCACGTAGTCGTAGCAGACCACGAGATCCTTTTTCAGTTTGGTGTCCAGGTTGTTGTAGGCGAAGCTCTTGCCGATTTCCTGGTCGTAGTAGTACGGATAGCCCTGTACATCCAGCGGACCGTAGTGGCCGTGCAGGCCCACAGAGCCGGCACCGGGTTCGCCGGCAAAGTCCAGGTCGCCGTAGGCCATGGTAAATTCGTATTCACCCTCGCCGTAGCGGTAGCCCTCGTGCACGATCAGGTTGAAGCTGTAACGGTCCGCCTTCTCACTGAGCAGGGTGCCGCCGGACCAGCCGACATCGAGGTTCTGAGTCCGGGCGTTGACCCACTCGATAATAATGTCGTTGATATTATTCGCAGGGTCTTTGGCCCAGGCCAGTGCGATACCGGAACCTTCGGTCTTGCTGGACGTCTGGTTCAGCGGTGTGCCGAGTGCGTCGACGTTGGCGCCGAACCAGTTCTGGGAGTTCACCGTACCCTTCCAGAATGCGCCGATGAAGGGCGTATAGGGATCGGAGTAGTAGGGGAATTCCCAGTGCGCGATATGCGCGGCGCTGTTGTACTGGGCCTCCAGTGCTGCGTAGCCCTGGGGTGACAGTACCAGCGCAGGGTAGGAACGGTACTCCTTGTTGTTGAACAGGTTGATACTCGCGTTTTCACCCCAGAAGCGGCTCAGCTGAATGCGGAATTCCGGGTTCACAAAGTCGGTGGCGAGGCCACCAATTTCCGGAATGAAACCGTAGTTCTGGAACAGGCCGATAAAGCCGCCGTTACTGGTGCCACCGTAGTTGGGCGTGCGACACATCTGGTCGGTTTCGCTGGTGGTGATCCGGTAGTCGGGTTTCCAGTCTCCGGAGTTTTCCTGCACGCCGTTCACGCGGATGAGGTTGCCATCCACGGTGAGATTGTCGCGCATCCGCGGGTTGTTGATCTTCACCGAGCCTTCCACCAAAGTCAGGCCTTCCGGTAGCTGGCTGATCAGATCGATCTCGCGGTCGATTCCGGAGTTGTTTTCCAGTACATGCACGGAGACATCGATGATGTCGCCACCAATGGCCTGTGTCTGGCTGGCGGTGAGGCTGACATCGTCGACGCCGCGGGTCAGCTTGACCGGCACGAAGCCGATGTTGCCCGGTGCGTTGGCGGTGCCGATATCGAAGCCGGCGTAGGCGACATCACCTTCTTCGAGGCCGCTCAGGGCCCAGTTCAGGTCCACACTCACGGCTTTGCTGCCGTCGCTGCTCGCCGGTCCCTCAACCTGCAGACCGCCCACATTGGCCGGTACTATGGCAGTGGCAACCTTGTAGGTATCCACCAGCTCGAAACCTTCGTACTCGGTGTTGTCCGCGGCCTTCATGCGCACGTTTTCGACCATCACCCAGTAGCTGCCCGCATCGGGATTGGTAATGCTGCAGTAATTGAGCTCGATCTGAGTGGAGGAGGCGCACAGCAGTTCGGTGTCCATATCCACTTCACCGTCGCCGTCCGCATCGCGGCCGATAAACAGTGTCGCCCAGCCGTCGAGGTAGCGACGCTTGGCTTCGTTCCAGCCGGGTCCGCTGACGTTTTCCAGTACTTCCACCACCAGGCGCGCGGTGTTCTCCGGCACTTCGTGCAGGGTGACACGGGTGTGACCGGGGCTGTGGTCACCGTCCATGTAAATGGCGTAGTGGTTGTTGTCCTGGGGCAGGGTGATTTCCTCTACCTTTGCTTTTACCGGGGTATAGCCTCGGTAGGCGATGCTGTTCATCGCAGGCAGTGGCAGGTCCTTCACGTGGTAGCTGCCGTTGTCGCGGTGTACTTCAATGTTGACCATACTGGGCAGGCCGGCGCGGTCGAAGTTGATGGACACCGGCCAGTGCGCATCGGGGATGCTGGAGTCGCTGGCTTTGAAGCGCACTTCGCTCCAGAGCTCGATCTCCGGTTGATCCTCGACATCGTACACGCCGTTCCACTCCCACTGCGCATCGGTCAGATCGGCGCGGAAGATGATGGTCTGGGTCTCGCCCGCCTTGAGGCTGAAGCTCGCGGGGAAGGCCTCGATTCTGGCGCCCTGCACCGGCTTCTCGCCCTCACCGGCTGCCCACACATCGTAGGTCCAGTCGCCGTTGCTCACGGTCCAGCTGCCGTCGCGGGTGGCGCGTACGGTGCGGATCCAGGAACAGTTGCGGCGGCAGTCGTTGTCCACCAGTTGCGGGAGGTTCAGCTGTTTTACGTCGCCACCGTTTTTCGGGTTGGCGAATTCGAAGTTGGCGGCGGTCTCGTCCATGACCAGGCCGGCTTCTACCGCTGCGGCCACGTCTACGCGGCCGGCACCGGCGCGGTAGGTGTGGGCCGGGCGCGGGTCATGCCAGGCATCAATGGGTTCGCGCACGGTCTGCGCGGCGGTCATCAGCAGTGCGGACTGCACTTCGGCGGGTGTCCAGTCCGGGTGCGCCTGGCGCACCAGGGTCAGTGCACCGGCCACATGGGGGCTGGCCATGGAGGTGCCGCTGATCATCGCCCAGTCTTTGGCGAGGCCGCCGGTGAACGGCTGCTCGTCGGCGTAGGCGGCGAGAATATCCACCCCGGGGGCACTGATATGCGGAGCCAGGCTGCCGGTGAAGTGCGTGGCCGGGCCGCGGGAGGAGAAGTCCGCGAGCATATCGCCGGCGCTCTCATCCAGGGTGCGGGCAATGCTGCCGCCGGTGATCGTGACACGGTGATCGGTACCGCCATCGCTGACCCAGTTCACCAGTTTGGTACCCGGGTAGTTTTTGATATGCAGGCCCGGCAGTGGGTAGATATCGTCGTAGACCTGTTTTTCTTCCGACGTCATCCCGGCGTAGGAATCGTTGTAGAGAATAAACCCGCCGGCGCCGCCGGCCTGCACATTGAATGCCTTGT
The DNA here is from genome assembly GCF_002959965.1 of Microbulbifer pacificus. Taxonomy (NCBI): domain Bacteria; kingdom Pseudomonadati; phylum Pseudomonadota; class Gammaproteobacteria; order Cellvibrionales; family Microbulbiferaceae; genus Microbulbifer; species Microbulbifer pacificus. The sequence continues at coordinate 629,931 of NZ_PREV01000026.1, read as the reverse complement.
CGACACGGGCATTCTGGCCGCGCTTACAGATCACGATCTGGTCGCTGGTGAAGGTGTCTGCGGCGAACTCGTTCAGGCACATTTCATCGCCGTAGTTCGCGGCGAGTACCGGTGTGCCGGTTACGCTGCCCTGAGAGAAGCCGGCGATATCGTCGCTCTTGGGATCGGTCTCGCTGATGTAGAAAGACGGCGGATTGGTAGCGCCGCCGCTCATCTCGATGCTGTTGGCGGTAACCTCCATCACACGGTCACTGGTGCTCGCCGCCACAACCGTATACCAGGGGGCCGTGTGCGAGAGGGTATAGAAGCCCTTACCGGCGTTGCCGGCGGAGGCCGCTATGGAAATACCGGCTTCACGGGCGGAGAGAAACGCCATGGCGGTGGCGTCTTCCCAGGGAAACCTGTCGCCGCCACCGATGGAGAAGTTGATAACATCGACCCCGTCCTGGATGGCCTGATCAATCGCCTTCAGCATGACCTCGCTGGGGCAGCCGCGGTGATCCGGGAAACAGACCTGGTAGGAGATGATATTGGCGTGGGGCGCAACTCCGGATACCTGCTCGAATTCGAAGCCGGTGGGAATGCCATCGCCAACACCCGGCGTGCCGCCCAGGTAGGGCACATTGTGGACCACGTTGCCGGCCGCGGTACTGGCGGTATGGCTGCCGTGACCGTTGTAATCCTCACCGCTGGCCGGGCGTATACCCTCGTAGGTGTCGGTAATGAATGGCCAGCTCCACACGCCGATCAGTTTGTCGTTACAGGTGGCCGCGCCGGTGGCACAGTCGCCCACGTAGTTGCCGCTTCCCCAGGGGTTGGTGTGGTCGTAACCGTCGTCGCCCACGTCCGCAAAGGAGACGTGATCGGTGTTGATCCCGGTATCCAGGATACCGACGATCATGCCTTCACCTTTCTGCTTGAGATTGCTCGCCGCGGTCTGTCCGTTCCAGACCTTGTCGGCACCGATGAACTCGGGGCCGCGATCCGTGTGCAATTGCAGGGTATCGGAGCGCTGGACGAAGGCCACCTGTGGCAGCTTCGCCAGCGCCTTCGCCTGCGCCTGGGTCATCGACATGGTGAAACCGTTGATGGCGTCGGTAAATTGCAGGCGTGGCATGTGTTTTACGCCCAGAGCGCGGGCTTCCTGAACCACGGACTGCTGCTTGTCCATCAGGTAGTTTTTGTAGCTTACTGCGCGATTCTGCTGGAGGGTCTCCAGTCCACGGGTACCGCGGGGAGCAACCAGCAGGCCCTGTTCCACTTCACTGCGCAGCACACTTTTGGCCGTGGCGGCGTAACCTTTCACTCGGCCGTCGTAGGTGGCTACCGGCAGGTCTTGCAGGCGGACGATGTACACGTCTTCGCCGCTGCGTGCCGGTTCATGGGCGAATTTATCGTCGCCGGATGCGGGCCGGATCTGCCGGTTTACTCCACCGGGGCGCCGGTTTTCCGGCAGGATGGTAGGTTGATGACTGGCGGTTTGCTTTGTGAGCTCTGCCATTTGCGCAGCTTTGATTTGCTGCAATCCCGAAGACGGGTGGGTGGCAACCGCTGCCGCCATACTGCTGGTACAGATGGCGGAAGCGATCACCGTCGCTAGCGTTTTAGCTTTCAAGTTCTTACTCCCACGGAATACTACTTATCGTTTTGCTTCTGGGCGTATGGAGGCGCACAGAACCCGATTGAATAGCACGGCGAAAATCAAAGAGCTGTCCCAATTTGTCCCGCGGGAGTGGCGTCCTCTGTGCACGGAACGGGCGTGTCATGAAGTGGAAAATGAATGTCGCCTACGGAAAAGTTCCCGCCTCCCCATCGCAATAAAATGCCCGAGGACGATACGGCATTGCCTGCTTCCCCGATAAACCGGTACACCCGGATTTGCCTGCGAAGCAGCCGGATTGGCGTTATCAGGTATTTCCGGGGGCAGTGTGTACGCCCCGGTTTGGATTACGTAGGTATTCGGGTCGGTGCAGTGTTCGGAAGTGTTCAGGTGCGTGGCAAGCGCATACTTTTAATCGAGAGCGACCCGCGTGCAACGCGATCCACGCTCTCTTTACTGCGTGGCTGGGGATTTCTCGTGTGGTCTTTCGACCGGACGGTTGATCTCAGTCTGATCCTCAGATACAGCAATTTCGATCTGGTCATCAGCGATATCAACACGCTGGAGCGGGAAGAATTTGACGGGATTCAGACGGTCCGCCGCTGCTTTGGCGGTCTTTATTTTGTCTTGTCCGCGCAGGGGGACATCGCCGGCGAACTGAAAGCCTTTGAACTCGGGGTCGACGACTTTATCTGTAAAACCGTCGACCCGCGTATTTTACTGGCTCGCATCTGCGCCGGGCTGCGACAGCGGGTACTGGCACCGCAGCCGCCAGAGCCGGATGGAAAAGTTGAAATAGACAATCTGGTCATCGATCGCAACGACCACTGTGCCCTGGTGCGCGGCAAGCGTATGCCGCTGTCTACGGGAGAGTTTGAGCTTCTGTGGATGCTCGCCACCCATCGGCATCAGGCGCTGAGCCGCGAATTTCTGTTCATCAACACGCTCGGGCGCGAATACGATGGTCTGGACCGCACCATCGACCGGCGTGTCAGTCGCCTGCGAAAAAAACTGGATGCCCGTGCCGACCTCTCCCTCACCGTGCGTACCATATGGGGGCGGGGATATATGCTGGCGGAGCGTTGACCGCGTTCGGTCCCGGCCAGTAAGCCGTCGGAATTTTTGCCGGTGGCGGTCAGGACTCCGCCAGGTACCCACTTTTCATGGACGAACGGATCAATACCTTGCGCAGTAGGCGCGGAGAAAGTCTACCGAGCCACGCGGCCACACTGGACATCGGGCCGGTGTGAATGTGGGCGCGCCCGGTGAGCACGCCGCGAACGATATCACTGGCCACCACATCCGGGTCGGCACCCTTCGCGCGATAAAACTGCTGCAGCTTTTCCAGTTGGCGCGGTGATATGTTCGCGCCCACCGAATGGATGCCTGCGACGATGGCGGTGTTGATAAACCCGGGATAAACACATTGCACCACGATTTCACTGTCGTGCTCCTCCATGGCCAACACCTCGGTGAAGTTGCGTACCGCCGCTTTTGAGGCCGCGTAGGCGCTCATGTTTGGCGCCGGAGCAAGTGCGGCAAGGGAGGCGATATTGACGATGTGGCGGGGTCCACCGGCCTGTTTCATCGCCGGCATAAACGCGCTTACCAAGTGCACCACACCCATGACATTCACGCGATGGATGGCTTCCCACTGCGCCAGCGGGTGCTCCACCACGCCGGCGAAAAACGCGATACCGGCATTGTTGATCAGAATATCCAGCGGTCCCAGTGTGCGGTGAATGTCATCCGCGAGCGCGCTGACGCTGTCCCAGTTTGCGACATCACATCGGTACGTTTCGCAGCGTGCGCCGATGGACTCGATCTGCGCGCGGGCGCCTTCCAACGCCGCTTCACTGAGGTCGACCAGAATAATCAGAGCGCCCTGACGGGCAAAGGCCTCGGCGGTTGCCAGACCGATACCGGCGGCGCCGCCGGTAATCAGAACCTTCCTGTGCGTCAGATCGGTAATGGGCATGGTGGTGCTTCTCCACGTAAATCGAGAGGTGAAACCGCGTGTGCTGTGCGCGGAAATCAGGGCAGCTGGTAATCCCTGAACTGCTCGCGCAGATCCCGTTTCTGAATTTTCCCGGTGGCGGTGTGAGGCAGTTGCGCCACGACTTCCATGGCATCCGGCAGCCACCACTTGGGCACCTTGTCAGCGAGGTAGTCGTGCATGGCGGCGAGTGTCGGCGGTGTGCCCGGGTCCCGGGGAACGATCACCAGCAGCGGGCGCTCCGCCCATTTTTCCGAATGCACGCCGATCACCGCGGCCTCCGCGACGAGGGGGTGACCAACCGCGGCGTTTTCCAGATCGATGGAGCTGATCCACTCGCCTCCCGTCTTGATGACGTCTTTGGAACGGTCGCAGATGCGCATGTAGCCATCGCGGCTGAAGCTGGCCACGTCACCGGTGCGGAAGTATCCGTCGCGATCAAATTTGCCTTCGTCGGCTTGCGCGTCTTCGTAGTAACCGCAGGTAATCCAGGGGCCGCGTACCCAGACTTCACCGATGGCCTCGCCATCGTGGGGCTGTACCTGACCGTCGTCGTCCACCAGTTTCATTTCCACACCGAACACCGGCAGGCCCTGGGTGACCTGCACCTCGGAGCGGGTGTCGCGATCGCGGTTGATCAGGTGGGACTTCAGTTTGCAGACGGTGCCCACCGGGGACATTTCGGTCATGCCCCAGGCGTGAATGAATTCCACGTTCTGCTGCTCTTCGAAGTATTCGATCATGGAGCGGGGTGCGGCGGAGCCGCCGACGATCATGCGCTTCAGGTTCCGCAGCTGCAGCTGGTTGTCGCGCAGGTGATTTTGCAGCGCCAGCCAGATGGTGGGTACGCCGGCCGTGACGGTAACGCCTTCCGCGGCCATCAGGGTGTACAGACTCTCGCCATCCAGTTTCGGCCCCGGCAGTACCAGCTTGGCGCCGTTCAGTAGCGCGCTGTAGGGAATGCCCCAGGCGTTGACGTGGAACAGCGGCACAACCGGCAGCACCGCGTCGTGCAGGCCGATGTTCAGCGCATTGGCGCCGGTGACGGCCATGGAGTGCAGCACCGTGGAGCGGTGGCTGTAAAGCACACCTTTGGGATTGCCGGTGGTGCCGGAGGTGTAACACAGAGAGGACGCCGCGTTCTCATCCAGCGCCGGCCACTCGATGTTGTCGCTGTGGCCGGCGATAAAGTCTTCATAACTGGTGGTGCGCACATCGCTGCGCGGGAGGTCTTCGTCGCCCAGCCAGATCAGTTGGCGCAGGTTGGGTGCCTTGGCGGCGATGGGTGCAATCAGTTCGGAGAATGTCGGGTCGGCAAACAGCAATACATCGTCCGCGTGGTGGACGATGTACTCCATCTGCGCGGGAAACAGGCGTGGGTTGATGGTGTGACAGACCGCGCCGATACCGGAGATGGCGTAGTACAGTTCAAGGTGGCGGTGGTCGTTCCAGGCCAGGGTTGCCACGCGATCTCCGGGCTTTACCCCGGCGGCTTGCAACGCGTTGGCCAGCTGGCATACGCGCAGGCCGAAATCCCGGTAGCTGTAGCGGAATACGGATTTGCCGGCGCAGACGGAAACGATGGTCTGTTCACCGTGAAATTGCGTGGCGTATTCAAAAATACGCGAGACCAGCAGTGGCCATTGCATCATTTTGCCTAGCATGGGCTCTCCTCGGTTCTGTTTTTTGGGGGTGTTTGCATCTCGCCGTGCAGCCCGGCGAGCTGGCGCGCGGGCTGTGGCGGGAAGTATCAGGCGTGGCTCAGATCTTTGGGCTCGATATCGTTGGCTTCGCAGTAGGCCAGGTAGCGTTCCATGGCCGTTTTCCAGTTTTCAATCGCGCATACCTGATCGTTTTCATCCAGGTAGAGCAGGTCGCCGGTGGTGATCTGGAACGTAATGATTTCATCGCCGTAACCTTCCACACCGATGGGGGTGTGGGAGCTGGCAGCCGTTTCCAGTACCACGCTGCCGGGCTTGGCGACCCAGTCGTGCTCCATGTATTTCCAGGCGCCGGCGATGGTGTAAAGCTGCACCGTTCCCGAGTGGTGGTGCTTTGGCAGCTGCATATGGACCGGTGCGCGCAGCATGGTGACGGTCTCGCCTTTCACCGGGTCCACGCGCAACAGCTTCACGTGTACCTCCTCGGTGTAAGGGGTGAAGGGGGTCCAGGGCAGATCGTCCGGGTCGATACAGGCGGTGTCTACGGTTTCAAAAAACATCTTTCCCATGGTGGTCTCCACATAAAAATGGTTGCGGGAATACCCCGGATTCCGGTGTTGCCGGCATCCGGGTACTCGGGTGTTAGAAGTGATAGCGTAAGGTGGCGCCGACGGTGCGCGGTGCGCCGAGGAATGCCTGATAGGAGTTATCCGCGCCCAGCGCGCCCATGACGTTGTCCGGCGCGTACTGCCCGACATAAGTCTCATCGGTCAGGTTTTTGCCCCAGGCGGAAATGTCCCAGTTCTCGTTGCGCCAGCCGAGGCGGGCATTGGTGAGGGTGTAGGCCTCCTGGGTAAAGCGTTTGTCCAGGGAGGACGCCGGGATATGTTCGCCGACATAGGACACGTCGAGGCGGGTGTAGAGGTCGCCTCCGGCCAGCGGGTACTCGTACTGGAGTCCGGCGCTGTTTTTCCATTTGGGCGCGAAGGGCAGCGTCTCTCCACTCAGGTCACAGAAGCCATTGGCGCCGGCGGCGACGCCGAAGGCGCAGGTGCCGCGGGTGTACTCATCGTAGCGGGCGTCCACATAGGAGGCGGCCAGATTCATGCTCAGGCGCTCGCCGAGCATGATCAGCGCGTCGAACTCCAGCCCCTGATTGGTGACCTTCTCGGCGTTGTCCACGTTGAATTGCAGGCCCTGGAAGGCCGCGGACTGGAAGTCGTTGTACACGGTGTGGAAAAGAGCACCATTCAGCTGCACGCGGCTGTCGAACAGGTGGCTTTTCCAGCCCAGTTCCACGGTGTCTACGGTTTCCTCGCCAAAGGGGCGCTCGTCGTTCGGGGCGTCGCCAAAGCCCAGGTTGAAACCGCCGGCCTTGAAACCGTGGGCGCCGGTCAGGTAGGTCATGAAATCGTCGGTCCAGTGGTATTCCGCAGTCAGGTTGTAGGTGACGTGACTCCAGGTATCTTCCGCTTCCCAGTGATTGTTGGGGGCGAGCTTACCCACCAGCCCCAGATTGTCGGGGGTGGCAAACGGGTTGTTCGGGTTGCCGAGGCCGATGACGGAAATGCCGGTACCGTTGTTGCTGGATTCCAGCAGCGCGGATTTTTTCTCCCGGTTGTAGCGCAGGCCTCCGCTTAGCGAGAAGTCGTCGCTGATGTTCCAGGTGGCGGAGGCGAAGGCGCCAAAGGTGTTGGTGTCCTGTTCGTTGTAGAAATCGGCATATTCCCCGGGCTGGCCGAGCAGCGCGGGGAGGGCGCCGTAACGCGCACCTTCCGGCAGGCCGAGGAGCATGCCCTGGGTGGCTGGGTCGAGCTGTGCAAACGCGATGGTTTTACCCAGTTCGTCAATGTCTTCCAGCATCAGGAAATCGGTATCCGAGCCGTCGCCGCGGGTGAAGTTGTTGTCGTAATAGAAGAGGCCGGTCATCCAGTCGACGGTTTCACCGCCAGCGGACGCCAGGCGCAGTTCCTGACTGAATGAGCGCCCGCTGGTGGTTTCGTTGAAGCTGGCCAGTCTCAGCTGGGACTGGTCGGCGTCGTGCTGATTCGTGGCCACGTCGTAATCGTCGTAGCTGGAGATCGAGGTCAGGGTCAGGTCGCCCATCGCATAGTCGGCAATGGCGGTGAACTCCTTGGAGTCCTGGGTAAATTGCGTGTTGCCGTTGCGGTCGACAAGACGGTTGGTGGCTACATTGTCCTGCAGCGCGGTGGTGTTGCTGACCGAGGAACCGAACAGCAGTTGCGAGGTGCCGAGCAGGGACTGCACGCGGTTACCAAACGTCACATCGCCCAGCGCGCTGTCGAAATCGCGGTTTACCGCACCGGCGATCAGGCGCACGGAGAGGTCGTCGGTCGGTTCGATCAGCAGCTGGCCGCGCAGCGCGTAGCTCTGCTGGTTGTCGGCGTCGCCGCCGGTGCCCAGGTTTTCAACCCAGTGATCGCGCTGGGTGCTGGAGATGGAGAGACGGCCGCTGACGGTATCACTGAGGCCGCCGTTGATATAACCGCGACCGATCATTTCGCCAAAGGAACCCGCGCTCAGTTCCCCCATGGCGTCAAATTCCTGACTGGGAGCGAGGGTACTGATACTGACCAGACCGGCGGTCACGTTCTTTCCGTACAGGGTGCTCTGGGGGCCTTTGACGACTTCGATGCGCTCGATATCCACCAGATCACTCAGACCGGTACCGGAGCGGGAGCGGAAGGCGCCGTCGATGAACAGCCCGGTATCGGGTTCGAAGGTGGGGATATTGCCCTCGTTACCGATGCGACGCATCCGGAAACTGGAGGCCCATGGGCCATTGTTGGTGGTGACGGTCAGTGCCGGTGCCAAGTAGGACACATCGGACATGTCGTTGATACCGGCGTCCTGCATCAGACCGGTGTCCATGGCGGATACGGACGCGGAGACATCCTGCAGGCTTTCCGCGCGCTTTTGCGCGGTAACCATGATTTCCTCAATCTGTTGCGCCAGGCTGCCTTGCGAAAATCCCAGGGCCGCCGCGGTTACGGCGAGGCTGAGGGCGGAACGGGTCCAGAGTGTCGAACGGTTTGGTGTGTGCACTTGCGCTCTCCTCATCGGCAGGACTGCGTATAAACAGTCGCTGTTTATCAGCGGTGGGCTGACGGTTTATTGTTATGGAGCACGCAGGCTAGGGCATTCCCGTGGTGGCCTCTTCACCCTTTGTTATGATTTTGTAAACGGCATGAATTTGGCAGCCGAGTGTGGGCTGACCTTCAAGTCGCTGAAACTGTGCAAAAATTCAGCGAAATGGGGCTTGTAGGAAGCACATCGCCTCACCCTTTCGGGTGAGGCGATGTGCTGGTCCCCCTGATTAAATGCGCGGCGATGAAATTTCCGCAGTCGCCCCGAACGGAGAACCCGATGGTCTCTGGCAGTGAGAACAATTTCGGCTCCCCTCTACTGATCGCGATGCGACTGACACCCCCGCGTCTGGCGGATGACAGTGTGCGGCGAGAGCGGCTGCTGCGGCGCGCCTGTAAAGAAGGTGGGCCGGCGGCGCGGTTGTGTCTGGTCACGGCACCGGCGGGCTATGGCAAGTCCACTTTTCTGGCCCAGTGCCTGCGTCAACTGGACGACCAGGGCATGGCCACCGCCTGGCTGACGCTGGATGAAGACGACAACGAACGGGATCAATTCTTTCACTACCTGGCTGCCGCCTTTTGCCGGCTGAACCCGGCGCTCACCAGAGCGGCTATCGTGCGCTATCTGGGGCAGGGGGAGAGCGGCGCCGGCCGGCGTCTGATCACCGAACTGCTCGGCGCCCTTAACCCTTCGCGCAAATACGCGCTGTTTCTCGACGATTACCACCATATAGAGAACCCTCAGGTGCACGAGGCCGTACAGTTTCTGCTGAAGCACCTGCCGGACAATCTGTACCTGTTCATCGGGTCTCGCAGCCAGCCGCCGCTGCCGCTCTCGCGTCTGCGAGCGGCGGGTGACCTGCTGCAGCTGGACAGTGATGCTCTCGGATTTGACGACCAGGAGACCGGGGCGCTGTTGCGGGAGGCCAACCACCTGCAGGTCAGTGGTGAGGAGGTGGCGTTGCTGCAGGCGCGCACCGGGGGCTGGGCGGCGGTGCTGCAACTGGCGGCGCTCTCCATGCAGGGCGCGGTGGACCGCGGCCGTTTTGTCAGTGCCTTCTCCGGGGACCACACCTCGGTATCCGATTTCCTGGCTGAAGAAGTGGTGGCACAGATGCCGGGGGCGCTGGCGGACTTCCTGCGTCGTATCGCCATTCTTGAGCGCTTCTGCGCGCCTCTGTGCGCAGCGGTCAGCGGCGATGAGCAGCACAGTGCCGAACTGGTGAGGCTGCGCGACTCGCGTCTGCTGGTGCAGAGCCTGGATGATGTCGGCTACTGGTACCGGTTACACCCGCTGTTTCGCAATTTTCTCCTGCGCCAGCTGGCGTCCGCGGAAGCCGCGCAGCTGGTACAGCTGCACCGGCGGGCCAGTACCTGGTTCGAAGAAGAGGGCATGATGACGGAGGCCATTCAGCACGCCATCAGCGCCGGTGACGAGAGCCGTGCCCTCGATCTACTGGACGATCACGGCGTCAGCCTCATTGCGCAGGGGTATATGTCCCAGCTTCTCAGCGTGATCCGGCGGTTGCCGGAAGCCATGCTTGGGGAGAGCCTGGGTGTGCTGATCCAACTGACCTGGCTACAGGTGCTGAGCAATCAGCTGCAGCAGGGGCGGCGTATGCTCGATGAACTGAAAGCCCGCATGCAGACGCTGAATCTGGCGCAGCAGGTGGAAGTGCATTTGATCGAGGCCAACATCTACACCATTGACGATCAGGTGGAAAAAGCCGGCCAGCTGACGGAGGCCTGGATACCGCGGGCACCCGCCGAGCCGATTTACCTGCGCCCGACGTTTCGCCTGCTGCAGGGGCTGGTGCGCTACCACCGGCGGGATTTTGCCGGCGCGCAGGCGGTGGCGAGAGAGTTGCTTTCTGCCCCTACGGTACCGGACCTGGTATACAACCAGGCCTATGCCAGTTGTATCGAGGCGCTGACCTGTCTGGTCGGCGCCAGGATCAAGCAGGGTGTGGACCGCATGGAGGACCAGTTGCGCAATATCCTGCGCGACGTGATGCCCAGTTCCCAGGTGGTGGCGCTGATGGAATCGATGCTTGGGGTGCTTCACTATCACTGCGGCGACCGGCAGAAAGCCGAGAAATTTTTTCAGCGTGGTCTGGATGCGCAGCGAGTAATTGCCACCGTTGACCTGGTCATCGCCGTTACCCGCGCGCGGACCCAGCTGCTCTATGGACAGCACAAGCATGAAGCGCTGCTCGATTACCTGCGTGAGACGGAGCAGCTGGCGGACGCGCGCGGCTGGAAGCGTCTGCAGGCCTGCCTGGTGCATGAGCGGGTGCGCTTGCTGCTGTCCCTGGGAGAGTTGCCACAGGCGCGGCGCCGTTTCGACGAATGGCAGAACACACGCGCTTCGTTCACCGCCGTTCCGGATCACACCCGCTCGAGTATCGAGTACTGGACGCGTGTTGCCGAAGTGCGCCTGTTGCTGGCGGAAGGTAAGTTGGAGCGCGCTGAAACACATTTGCAGCCGGTTCTGGAGGAGTTTCTCCATAGCGATAACCGGTTTCGCGCGCTCGAATTGCTGTTGTTGTTGGCGCGAATCCAGCTGGCCGCAAAGCGTGAGGATCTGGCGAAACAGACATTGAGGGAAGCCCTCGCCCTGGATATGGAGCACAGTGTTATTCAGGTGTTTCGGGATGAGGGCGAGGCGGTCATCAAGGCGTTGCTGTCACTGAAAGAGGCGCTCAGGCAGACCTCCGGTACCGAGCGGCACCAACTGTGGCAGCAGCAGATCGACATCATCGCCACTCCCTATCAGAAAATTCCGCCTTCCCCCGCGCGGGAAAACGCCGAGCAGGTGGCATCCGGCCTGGTCGGGGAACTCACCAAAAAAGAGCTGGCCACCCTGGCGTTACTGGTGGAAGGTTATTCCAATAAGGAAATTTCCGAAAAACTGTGTGTCTCTACCAACACGGTCAAGACCCACCTGAAGTCCGCCTACGGAAAACTGGGCGTTTCGCGGCGCACCCAGGCGGTGCGCAGCCTGAAGCAGCTGGGAATCTTCGAATAGCCAGCGCCCGGTAGCAGGCGCCGTGAATCGTCGGACGCTCGCAATCAGATCAGTTGCGCCGCGCGTTCGCAAAACCAGAACATGGCCAGGCAGCCGATACCATAGGTAGTGGCGATCATCGCATAGCGCTGCGTCAACGTCGGAATGTTCATACGCCGCGCCAACGCAATCACGGTCAGTACCGCGGTGATGAAAAGCAGCTGTCCGAGCTCGACGCCGAGATTGAACGCGAGCAGTGCCAGCGGAATATCGCCCTCCGGAAGTCCCAGCTCACTCAGGGCACCAGCAAAACCGAACCCGTGTAATAACCCGAAGGCAAAGGCAACCAGCCACGGCCAGCGCGCCGTTGCACTCTCGTGGCCCCGGCGCACGCGGAGGATTTCGCTGGCGAGCAACACGATACTGAGTGCAATCACCGCCTCTACCGGGGTCGACGGCAACCGTACAACCCCCAGGGTTGAGAGCGCGAGGGTGATGGAGTGGGCCAGGGTAAACGCGGTCACCGTCCACAGTAATACCCGCAGGTTGCGGACGATCAGCAGCAGCGCCAGAACAAACAGCAGGTGATCAAAGCCGAACAGGATATGGTCGACGCCGTGCCGCAGATAACTGGTTGCCACGGTGAGGCCGGACTGTGGTTCGGGGACATCCAGCCAGGCCTGGCTGGGCTGTACCAGTTGCGTCGCCCGGCGGCCATCCGCGTATTCGATTCTTACCAATACATCGGTAATGGTGGCCTGCAGACCGGTGAAATCAATCCGTTGCCCGGCAATGCCTTCGGGCAACCGGAACCTTCGGTGTTCCAACAGCGAGTCGTGCAGGCGCTGGACGACCGGTTCACCAACGGTGATGGTTGTCTCCGGCAACCCCAGAGCCACCGGTAACCGTCGCCCGGACTTCACCGGGGTTCGCCACAGCATGGCGTACTCGCCGCCCGGTAGCTCGGTGATTTGCAGGTATGCGGGGCGGCTATCGTGCGCGTATCCGTGCGGGGAGAACAGCACACACGGTAACAGCAGTAACAGGAACAGTACCCGTGTCGCGGAATGTAAAGCGTTCACGGTTTGTCTCCGGGCGCATTTTCCTGCGTGCTGGCAGTGATGTTTTCCTCAACAGGCAGTACGACTTCATATTTTGCACGCATCAGTTCATAGGCGGTACGCTTGAAGCTCTCGCGCTGGTGCGCAAACCAATCCGCCTTGATTTCGGCAGACACCTCTTCAAACTCCGGAATCCGTGATGGAACGATGCTGTCGATATACACCAGGTGCCAGCCAAATCCCGATTCCACAGGCCCGCTCCATTCTCGGGGCGGAAGTGTGGACAGCTGCCTGGAAAAGTCCGGTCCGAACACCGAGGAGATCTGCATCGGTGTGCGATCCGGATAATAATCCTGGAACATGAATGGATCGCCCAGCTGATCCGCCGGTGTTGCTGAGGCGATCTCGGCAAGGGCGCTTCTGGCGGCGTTCCGGGCGTTGTCTCCGTGTCGGTCAAAGGCAAAAAAGCGATGGCTGAAGGTGATTCGTGGCGGGATGGCAAAGGTATCCGTGTGCGCCTCGTACCAATCCTCCAACTCTTTCTGTGTAGGTTCACGCAGTGCGGAAATATCTTCCGCAAGAAAGTCCATTTTCTGTGCCATGCGGCGTTTTACGATAATGTCGTTTTTATCGAGTCCCATCGCGAGGGCTTCCCGGTATAGAACTTCTTCGCGTACCCTGGTCTCGATCAGGCTGTCGAATGCGGCGGAGTGGCGGGGCGGCAGTGACTCCATGCGTAGCGCGAGCTGCATTTGCATCAGGTCGTCGGGAGTGATGACGATTTGCCTGACATCAATATCTGATTCGGTCGAAGGCGCCTGGCGCAGCGCACTGATGGCGAAGATTGCCATGCCGACGACGATGAAGTGGAACAGGGGATCGCGGATCCAAAGGGGCAGCGTCGCGACGCGACGATTCGAGGCGTTCTGGGTCTTCATATTGAAAGCCGGTTATTGAAATTATTTCTGTGCGTAGGAGAGACTGCGCGGATGCGATCCGCGCAGCCGACGGGCGTAATTACTGGCTTCGTTTCAATTTTTCCAGATCAACGAGATGTTTCGGTGTCTCGATGATTTCGTAATTGGCGTAGCCGTATTCATCGCTGCGGGCCATCAGTGTCACTGCGCCGGACTGGTACAGGGTCCAGCTCAGTGGGCCGTTGCCGAAGTGCTCGATGACCTGATTGCCTTTGATCTCATAACTTGTGGGAATACCGAGGTAGGAGTCCGCACTGGCGAAGCCGAAATGCTGTGGCATGGGATCACTGGGATTGACATTCCACAGCGCGCGCTGACCGTTCTTCTGCCACACCAGTCGGAATATGGCGCCGGTCACCCGGTTTTTGATCCAGGTATCCTTCTCAACCAACAATTTCCTGAGGTCGGCTTCGCCCAGTGGATTGATTCCTTTTTTCTTCAGATCCGCAATGCGAATACCGGCAGATTTTGCCGCGTTACGCTGTTGGTCGGTCGGCGTATACCAGATAGGGGAGCTCCAGGCTCGCTCCTGAACGGTTGCCGGTACATTTTGAGGTGGCCGGATATTCAGCTCCTTCGCCTGAATGGTCGTCCAGCGTGGTGTGGGAATTTCCAGTGCCCGGGCGTAGTAGAACGCATCCACAGACGGGTCGAAATCCGGGTCCCGCCAGACCGCTTTCAGCTCCGTTTTTCCCACGGAGTTTTTATAGGTTGCCTGTTCCAGGTCGACGGTTGACTCGATGGGGGGAACCTTTCCGGTGATGTAGTCCGGCTTGCGGTCGCCCGCCCAAACCACGTCGTACACCTGCTCAAAGGACTGCCCGTCTTTGGACCAGCCTTTGACGATCTGCACCCGATCGAGGTTGCCCGAGGTGGGATCTTTGGTTGCCCACACGATAAAACTTGGTGCCTCGCCCGCAGCGGCTGGCAGATCCCCGCCCATCGGAACACCATTTTCATAGGCGGACTTTACCCAGTCCCTGTGGTCGGCGGCGTCCCCGGCATAATTCCAGCCGCCGAAAAAACGCAGCTTGAGGCGGGGGCCGCTGGTGGCGAATGTCTCTTTGCGCTTCATACCCTCAAACAGCGAGGCGCGGGTGTTTTCATCGGCCCAGATGGCGGTGAGTCCCGCCGGATTGATCAAACGGGTATCCAGCCCCGTAAACAGATGCCCCCGCATGCGCTCTTTTAATCCGCCGTCCATTCTCGCATGCCCGCCAAAGAAATTGTCCTGGCGATAGGGCGCCGCGCCGTTGTGGGAGTCCGATCCGGCAACGATACCGGTTTTGTAGGGGTTGTAACCGCGGGTCGACTGCATGGCGATACCGGTTTTCAGGCCATCGCGCACATAACTTCCGGGGATCTTGGGGAAACGGCCATCGGGGTTTCCGAGCAAAAATGAAAAAATTTCATAGTCCGCGAATTCATCGTTGGGCGAGAGCAGCGGATGTGTTTCCGATTGTCCCTTGATCTGTTTGATCTCGGTGAGTGGTTCATTGCGCATGCGTGCTTCGGCCCAGGCCTTATCGATAGGGCGGCCTTTGAAGTTAACCTCCATCGGGAACATCAGGCCGTCGGAGACATTGGCGTTGTGGGAGATGGAGAGGAGTTCGATGCCACTGTTGCGCTGCTTGTCCATCCACGCCCATAGATCCTCTGGCGCCTGGGAGTCAAACGAGGTGAACGGCATTTCGGGAAGCTTGTCGCCGTCTTTGAAGAATACGTTCCGGTGCAAGTTGGCGTTGTTTGGCGTCGACGTCCACTCATAAGCGTTGAAGGCGGTAAATTTGCCTGGCTCGTTGGCGGCGTCTGCGGCGGCGTTGTTTTTATCCCAGATGGACGCCGCCAGTTTGGGCGCGACCAGTTCCGGGAAAGGCTTGTTCTGGATCATCGAATTTCCCAGCAGCAGATAGACACGCTGTATATCCGCGGCATCCCGTACGATGAGCTTTTTACCAAGTTCGGTTTTCGAGAGCTCGGAACCCGGGGTATTGGCGGTCTGGATAATGCCGACATATTCCGAGTGGTCGGTGACCCCCAACCAGTCCAGTGGCTGGGTGATCTTCATTTCATAGCCCAGCGCGTGCATGAGTGGTTTTCCCTTGGCGTACTCATAGGCCTGGGCCGGTGTTGCTTTGGTATCACCGAAGATAAAGGCGTCGAAAGACCAGCTGGTGTGAAGATGCGTCTCCCCGTAGTAAGCCTCGCGTCTCTCTGGATCACCCTGCGCCAGGGTGGATGCTGGTGACAGCAGTGCCAGCGCAAGTAACACCCCTGCGGATGTGCCGATCAACGATTCCCTGGTGGGATATTTGCCGTGGCGAGACATACGTGATTCTCCGTGAAAACCCTGTGTATGGTGATGGCGTGGGATCAGTATAAGTAGGTCTGTTATGTGCTTTTACGTTCTTTGACTTTTTGGCATCTAATTTATGGTGTTCGATCTGCCGAGGGGGATATTGATGGTGAGATACACGTCGCCACCACTCGGCCGGTTTTTAGTTTTGAATTCTATGTAACCCCGCAAGTTGGCAAAGATGGACCTGCTGCCAACCTGAAAGGTGTAGCCGACTTGAGGGCCAATCGCGAAGGTGCGGCTTTTAAAATCACCGAGCAGCGCTGGTTGTCCGTGATCTGGCGTAAGCTGCACGAACGCGTAGCCAACCAGACCCGTGAAGAAGTGCTCCGTCAATGATCGCGAGAGCCCGAGGTCAAGGTGTGAGTCGATGCCGCTTCTATAGTCGGTGTCCGAATTTTCCAGGTTGTAGGTAAGCCCCGCAGTGGCCGAAAACTCCCATCCGGTTTTTGTGTTCATGTAGGTATAGGCCCCGCCCGCGTCGACGGCACCATGGCCTAGCCCAAGATTGGAAAGACGGTGGGGATCGTATGCACCGACAGGAATATCGCCTGTGAGATAAGCCATCCAGTTGTGTGTGCCGCAGTCCCAGAACAGTTGCACCGTAGGATAGAGGTCGCCGAATCCGGTCAATGCATCGCTGCGCCGGGTACTCAGCGATCCGAGAGAAGAGTCAATATCTGTGCTCTCGTAACCGGGAAAAAATGCCAGTGAAAGACTGGGGCGTCCGCCGAACACCTTGGTGTCGGGCGAGTAGGTGGGGGCGATGAACTGTGCTGCGAAATCTGTATCAAGACCGAAAGTGATCTGATCACCGCGAATGATTGCATGTCCTGCTCCGGCGTTGCCTGAGTAGTAGTAGGTTTGCATCGGTAGCGACCATTCCGAGGACGGTGCGATGGCGGCAAAGCTCGCATACTGGCCTGGCAGCCAGAAGCTGGTACCGTCTTCGTCGGCCAGCGTCGCTGGTGAAACACTCAGTATGGCTAATGTGAAAAGTAAAATACTTGCAGCGTACCGCATAGTGATATTCCCGAGGTCAGCGTTTCTGAATGCCCGGTGAGGTCAGGGAATGCTCTGCCGGAGTCAGAGTGCGGGAGCATTTACCTGTCCCCCGTCGTGAGACATCTGCGTTCAGGTTCTTCTGAGCTTAGCAACAATACATATCGGATTGCGTGTCATGTGGTGGCGGTTGCTATCACCCATCGCCATATCACCCTTTGGGGTGAATCGCCTATACCGTTCTTTCTGAACAATAGTGCCTCCGTGAATGGGGAGGCTGTGGAACAGCTTTTCCGGTAGTTCATGGATATCGATCAATAATTCTAAAGAGATACTCGATGTTTCCTCGTTTTCTCTGCTCTTCTTTCATTGCTGGTGTCGCCAGGCAGCCCTTGATGCACTTTTTATTGTTGGGTGCACTGCTGTTTGCCGCTGAGCGCCTATTCAATGGCGCCGCAGACAATGCATTGGAAATTCGTGTCGGTCGCGAGCAGCTGGTAACCATGCTGCAATTTCGCGCCAAGACGTTTGATCAGGAGCGCTTTGACGACGAGCTGGATCGTATGGGTGAAGACGCTCGGCGCAAGCTGGAGCAGGAGTGGTTGCGTGAGGAACTCCTCTACCGCGAAGCCAAGGCGTTGCAACTGGATCGCGATGATTATGTCATCCGCCAGCGACTGGCCAACAAAATGGAATTTATCGCCCGTGGATTTATCAGCAATGACGGAAATCTTCCGCGCGAACAGGTGGAAGATTATTTCGACCGGCATAAGGATGATTATCTCCAGCCGGCATCCATCACCTTCACTCACGTATTTTTCTCCAGCGCAATTCACGGGCGTCAGCGGGCGGCACAACTGGCGGAGTCTGCTCTTGAAACATTGCGTGCCGATGGCGTGGCGTTCGAGCAGGCCAATGGATATGGTGATCAGTTTGCGTACCACAGCAATTATGTGGAGCGAAGTCGCGACTATGTTGCCGCTCAATTTGATGAGCAGTTTGCTCGTGAGCTGTTTGTGCCCGAAGGCGATGATGGTGAATGGCAGGGGCCGCTGGAATCGGTGCTTGGTTTCCATCTGGTACTGGTTGCCGATCGCCAGCCGGCACGACCAGCGCTGCTTGCAAACATCTACGCACAGGTTGAGGCGGATGCGCGCGAGGCGCGTGTGCAGCGTGAGGTGGATCAGGTCATTGCGAAGCTGAAAAATCGCTATCGCATCATTGATGGGAATTCCGACTCGTGATGCGCAGCTGTCTGTTTCCACTGCTTTCACTGTTTGCGTTGCTGCTGTCCGCGTCCGTCGCCGCGCATGAATTGCGCCCGGTTTACCTGCAGATTCATGAGCGTGCCGCGGGTGATTTCCTGCTCCAGGCGAAACTTCCTCGGTCACTTCCCGCGCCACCGCAAGTCGGTATGCCCGAAGGCTGTGAGGCCACTACGGCACTGGCGCTGCTGCGCCAGAGTGACGCGTTGCAACTGCGCCAGACTTTCCTCTGTGAAAAGGGCGTTGCCGGTGGCGAACTGCGCATTGAATACCCCGCGGGCAAACCTGCGACCACGACCATCGTACAACTGGACCTGTTGAGCGGTGCCAGCTACACGCAGCTGCTGGCGCCTGGGGAGGAGCACTGGTACATCCCCCAGCGTGAGGAGGCGGTCGCGGTGGCGGCGCAGTACACGCTGCTTGGCATCGAGCATATCTGGTTAGGGCTCGATCACTTGCTGTTTGTTGCCTGCCTGTTGCTGGTTGCCCGCGGACCACGGCGCTTACTGATCACCATTACCGGGTTTACCGCCGCGCACTCACTGACCCTGGCGCTTTCCACCCTGGGCTGGGTGCAGTTGCCGATTGCGCCGGTCGAGGCGGTCATCGCGCTCAGTATTCTGTTTCTCGCCTGCGAAATTGCACGGCCGCGGGCGGGTTCCTGGACCTGGCGCTACCCGGTGCTCGTCTCCTCCCTGTTCGGTCTGCTGCACGGCTTTGGTTTTGCCTCGGTGCTGGGAGATATCGGTCTGCCGCAGACGCAACTACCGGCGGCGCTGCTGGCGTTCAATGTAGGGGTGGAGATTGGCCAGCTGTTGTTTGTTGTCGCCTGCTTGCTGCTGTATGCGCTGGTCGGGCGTCTGTTGCCGACGGCACAGTGGCCGCGGTTGCCACAGCTGGGGTGTTATCTGGTGGGGACGCTGGCGAGCTTCTGGCTTTTTGATCGCGCAAGTAATTTCCTGACCTGAGCGCGTGCACCAACGAGAGAAAGACGATGAAAATAAAAATGAAACGGAACCAAACGAAACTTTCGGCAAAGCTGCTGGCGTTGCTTCTCGCTGCGCAATGCAGTGCGCCACTGTTCGCCGGGGATATAAGTACACCCTATTCTCCCCAGGCGGGGCGAAATATTCCCGACCAACTGCTGTGGGGTGATACTCACCTGCACACGCGCCTGTCGCTGGATGCGCGGGCATTCGGAGCCACGCTGGATCCAGAGACCGCCTACCGCCTCGCCCGCGGCGAGGTGGTGACCGCAAGCCGCGGCGAGAAGGTAAAGCTGTCGCGGCCGCTGAACTGGCTGGTTATTGCGGATCATTCGGATGCCCTCGGCGTAATGGATGAAATCATTACCGGGAATCCGCACCTGTTGAGTGACCCCAAAGTACGCGACTGGCACCAGCGCATCAACTCGGGTGGTAAAGAGGGCTTCGGTGCGACCATGGAATTGATTCTCGCCGTGGGCAAGGGCGATGTACCCGCGGTGATGTCCGATGGAAAGATTTCCACCCAGGTGTGGCAGGACTACGTGGCCACCGCCGACAAATTTAATGTCCCGGGTTACTTCAGCGCGATTATCGGTTACGAGTGGACGTCCATGCCCGGCGGTAACAACCTGCATCGCAACGTGCTCTACCGCGATGGCGCCGAACAGGCGGTGCGGGTGCAGCCATTTACCGCGATGGAGAGCGACAGGCCCGAAGACCTGTGGGCATGGATGAACCAGTATGAGCAAAGCACCGGTGGCCGGGTGCTGGCGTTGGCCCACAACGGCAACCTGTCGAACGGCTGGATGTTTCCGGAGATCAACCCGGCTACGGGAACACGCATCGACCGCGAGTACGCCTTGACCCGGGCCCGCTGGGAGCCGATCTACGAGGTGACCCAGATGAAAGGGGACGGCGAGGCGCACCCGTATCTCTCTACCAGCGATGAATTCGCCGATTACGAAACCTGGGATAAATCCAATCTGGGACCGGTGCCGAAAAAGCCGGAAATGTTGCAGTACGAATACGCCCGGGAGGCGTTGAAAAACGGCCTCAAACTGGAAGCAGAGCTGGGCGTCAACCCGTACAAATTCGGCATGGTGGGTTCCACCGACAGTCACACCGGCCTTTCCACCGCGGAAGAGAATAACTTCTTCGGCAAGCACTCCGGCGTAGAGCCGGACGCGGAACGCACTCGCAAGCCGGTGGGTAAGCTGGGCGATATCACACTGATGGGGTGGGAGATGGTGGGCTCCGGCTACGCCGCGGTCTGGGCTACGGAAAATACACGTGAGGCAATTTTCGATGCCATGATGCGCAAAGAGGTATATGCCACCACCGGGCCGCGTATGGAACTGCGTTTCTTCGGCGGCTGGAATTTCGAGGCTGCCGATGCCACGTCCAGTGAACTCGCGGCCATCGGCTACAGCAAAGGTGTGCCCATGGGGGGCGACCTGGCTCGAGCGCCTGAGGGCAGGGCACCGCGCTTCCTGCTGTCGGCACGCCGCGATCCGATGTCCGGCAATCTGGACCGGGTGCAGATCGTGAAGGGCTGGCTCAACGAGAACGGCGAAACCCGGGAAAACGTGTACGACGTGGTCTGGTCCGGTGACCGCGAGATGGGGCGCGACGGCGTATTGCCGGCGGTAGGCAACACGGTCAATGTGGCCGACGCCAGCTGGAGCAACCGTATTGGCGCACCGGAACTGAGTACCGTGTGGGAAGATCCGGACTTCGACCCCGCTCAGCGCGCTTTCTATTACGCCCGCGTAATCGAGATTCCCACACCCCGCTGGACAGCCTACGACGCGGCGCACTTCGAGCGCACGCAGGAATCGAATGTGCCCATGGTGACCCAGGAGCGCGCTTACAGCTCACCTATCTGGTACACACCCTGATGATCGGACTTGCAGGAGCCGGCAATCCGGCTCTTGCACGGCGCAACCCTCCTTAACCGCAGACATATGCGTTTCATCATCGCCAACTATACTGATCGCCGAACTTTTACGTTTCGGACCTGAGCTAAATAACGAGGAATAACATGGATCCGGTAATTCCACTGCTATTGGTTACGCTCGCCGGTGCTGCTGGCAGTCAGCCGGCGGACGCATCCGCCAAATCCCTGGAAGAAGTATCGGTCATCGGCCGTCGTGTGAATCTTACCGGCGAGGCGATTTCCGCATCGCAAGGGGAGGTAGGGCCCGCTGAAATCGGTGGCTGGCCGCTGCTGCGCACCGGGGACCTGATGGAGTTTGTGCCCGGCATGGTGGCCACCCAGCACTCCGGTAGCGGCAAGGCCAATCAGTATTTTCTGCGCGGATTCAACCTGGATCACGGTACCGACTTCGCCACCTTCGTCGATGGTATGCCGGTGAACCTGCGAACCCACGGGCACGGTCAGGGGTACACCGATCTCAATTTCGTGATTCCCGAAACTGTCGCGCGGCTGCGCTATCGAAAGGGCCCTTATTACGCGGATATCGGGGATTTTTCATCGGCGGGATCGGCGGAGTTCCACCTGAGCGATAACCTGCCGCAGGGGATTGCCGAGGGCAGTGTCGGGCAGTATGGCTGGCGCCGTGGGGTAGTGGCGGACTCCACTGAATTGGCGTCCACCCAGGTGCTCTATGGTGCTGAGTGGCAGACCTACGCTGGTCCCTGGAGCGATATCGATGAGGACGTGGGCAAGCTCAATCTGCTCGCGCGCATCAGCGGTGACCTGGGCAAAGGACGCGGCCGCGTGACGCTGATGAGCTACGACAACCGTTGGAATTCACCGGATCAGATTCCCGCGCGCGCGGTGGCGTCGGGCATGATTGATGCCTACGGTTCCCTCGACCCGACACTCGGTGGTGAGACCAGTCGACACAGTCTGTCGGCCGGCTGGGATGCCCCGCTGGCCAGCGGCGAGCTCAGCGCCAGCGCCTATGTGGTCGACTACGAGTTTTCCCTCTGGTCCAACTTCACCTACCTGCTTGACGACCCGCAAGACGGTGATCAGTTCAAACAGTTCGACGATCGCCGCATCTATGGATTTGATCTGGCGCAATCCTGGCGCGGCGGCAGAAGCGACTGGGAACTCGGCCTTCAGGGCCGGCGCGACGATATAGACCGCGTCGGCCTCTACCGCACCAGCCGACGCGACTATGTCTCCACGGTGCGCGAGGACGCGGTGCTGGAAGACAGCCTCGGCCTCTACGCCTCACATCAGTACCAGTTGACGGATACGGTGCGTAGTTATCTCGGCCTACGCTACGACCATTATGATTTCGATGTGGATGCGTCGCTGCCCCAGAACAGTGGCACCCGTTCCGATGGCGCCAGTTCGGTGAAAGGGAGCTTGGCCTGGCAGCCGCTGCCGGTGGCAGAATTCTATGCCAGCTATGGCCAGGGCCTGCACTCCAACGATGCGC